>JADFXS010000031.1:0-17067 GCA_015233515.1 Deltaproteobacteria bacterium
ACTTCGCGTTTCGCCTGGGATTTACGCACCCTATCCGCGATTTGATGGTGGATTTGGGATTTGGGATTTGGGGTATATTTTATCAGAGAACACGGTTTATGGTAAGAGATTCGTTCTATTCTTTTCACCAAAACAAATCGGACACCAGGTTTTGTTGATTAAAAGAGTCAGGTTTATGATTAGCCGACCTATCTGATGTTAAGAGCCTTCAAAAAGGCCTGGGTGGATTCGGGTCGGACTTTTTATTGGGCAAATGCGGTATTCTATTATATAGTTTAACCAGTACGGATATTTAGCGATTGCCCTTTCACCCAGGTTAAGACGGAGATGTCATAATTGGTCCAGGATCCCACCACCAAAAAAGACGGCCATGGCTCCAAGCCGTCTCGAAACCAAAAGAGCCGGAATGCCGATACGCACACCGCACATAAAGATAATGAAATCCGTTACCGGATCTTATTCGAGGAGGCTGGGGATGGCATCTTCATTTTGAATAATAGAAGAATAGTTGATTGTAATCAAAAGACATGCACGCTCTTTGCCTGTGGCCGCGATCAGCTGATTGGCAAGACCCCCCTCGATCTTTCCCCCGAATTACAGCCAAACGGTAAACGTTCGGATCTGGAAGTCTATGGACTTGTTGCCGCGGCTTACTCCGGCAAGCACCAGTTCTTTGAATGGCAACACCGCCGTCCCAATGGGACTTTATTTGATGCGGAAGTGAGTCTCGCCCTGGTGGAGTTTGCCAACGCTGCTAACATCCTGGCCATTATGCGCGATATCACGATCCGTAAACAAGCGGTGGAAGAGCTGAAAAGGCTGAAAAGCAAACTCCAGGAAGAAAATACCTATCTTCAGGAAGAGATCAATATCGATCATAATTTCGGCGGGATTATCGGCGGCAGCCTTGCCCTCAGGAAAGTGCTCACCAACGTCGAGTATGTGGCCGTCACCGATTCCAGTGTGCTGATCATGGGGGAAACCGGCACGGGCAAGGAGTTGATTGCTCGAGCGATACACAGTATCGGCAAAAGAAGGAACCGGCCTCTGGTGAAAGTCAACTGTGCCGCTCTGCCGGCCAACCTGATCGAGAGCGAATTGTTTGGTCATGAGAAAGGTGCTTTCACCGGAGCGATGATTCGGCGCGTCGGCCGCTTCGAACTGGCTCATGGCGGGACCATCTTTTTGGATGAAATAGCTGAACTTCCTCAGGCGTTACAGAGCAAACTGCTTCGTGTGCTTCAAGACGGCGAATTTGAAAGGGTGGGGGGAACGCAAACTCTTAAAGTGGATGTCCGCGTCATTGCCGCAACCAACAGGGAACTTGAAAAGCTGATAAGAAAAGGTGAGTTTCGGGAGGATCTGTTTTACCGCTTGAATGTGTTCCCCGTTTTATTGCCGCCCCTTCGGGATCGTAAAGAAGATATCTCTGTCCTGGCCAATCACTTTGCCATTAAATACAGCGCCAAGTGCGGCAAAAAAATAGAATCCATCCCTCAGAAAACCCTGGAAGCTTTGCAGAGTTACCATTGGCCGGGCAATATTCGCGAGCTTGAAAACATCATCGAGCGTGGGGTGATTGTTTGTCGGGGGACGCAACTTAAGGTCGGTGACTGGTTGCCCGTTAAACACACCGATCGATTGGAAAGTAGTTTGGTAACCATGGAAGAGTCCGAACGAAACCATATTATCAAGGCGTTGAAAATAACTAATGGGTTAGTGAGCGGCGAGAAGGGCGCCGCAAAGATTCTCGGTCTCAATCCTCAGACATTGTATTCCCGGATAAAAAAACTTGGCATCACGCGTGAGCAGGCGCTTCAGTAGAGGCTTCCCCAGTATCGGGTTGTCCTCCGGCGTTGGAGTGAGTCGAATATCCGGCAACCGGGAATTCCTGATAAACAGCTTCTCAAAAAACCAGCGGAATCGATGTGCCTCCATGTTTCAATTCGGACAGCGGATTTTGGAATCCACTGCGGGATCTGAACGATGTTTCGTCATTTCCTGCTTGGCCTCACATTATTATATTTAATAAAAAAACAAGCTCTTCCCCCTATGCAGCGATTCTCGCGAAATACTCTTCACCGACCATGGCCCTTCCGCGGGCCGGAAACCACTCACTGTCATTTAATGCTTTCTGAAATATCATAATCACTTCTGAAATACCATAATCAGCGTTTGCCGCCTTCCCTGACGGATATGTATTCAGAGTGATTATTTATACGTAATATCTGTCAGTTAGTTCAAGCGCCGATCATTCCTGCCATTGGCACGCAAATTGATATTTATCTCAATTGGATTTCAAATGATTCACAGGGGTTATGATGTCCACCTCGGCTGGGCCCATTTGGACACCAAGGCTCCAACCAGGCGGATTCACAACCAAACAAACCGTTCGTAATCCATTCCGTTATGGAAAGCGTTATCCATCTTTTTCTACTCATACCGACCAACAGGGAGGAAATTTTGAAATGTGGCAAGCGTACAAATTCCCGGATACGATCAAAGATGCTGTTTCAGTCCTGAATAGCGGCCAGGGGATGGCCAGGATCATTGCCGGCGGCACCGATCTCATGCTGGACATCCAAAGGGGGCGTCATGCGGTGGAAACGCTGGTTGACTTGGCAAATATCAAGGAATTGGGCCGTATTACGGAAGAAAATGGAGAGATAAAAATCGGCGCCAATGTAACCTGCACACAAATCGTCAACTCAAAGCTGATTCAAGAAAAAGCTCCGGCGTTGTGCCAAGGCGCTCGCAAATTGGGTTCGAAACAAATCCGAAATATCGCCACCATAGCCGGCAATATCGTCCGCGCCCAACCGGCCGCCGACACGGCTGTTCCTCTGGTTGCCTTGGGGGCGAAACTTGAGCTGGCCTCGGCCGACGGAACGCGCACCATTGATATCCTGGATGCCTATGGCGATGGTTTTGCCAAGTCGACGATCGACAGCACCTCGGAGATTCTGACCTTCATCACTTTCCCGACGCGGAAAGCGGGGGAAGGCTCTTCGTATGTGCGACTCGATAAACGCAAAGCCCTTTCTTTGCCCATCCTGAACATCGCCTGCAAGGTCGTCTTGACGGGGGAGACCATTAAAGCCGCATCCATCGCCATGGGGCCGGTGGGGCCCGGACCGCAACGGGCCTTTGATGCGGAAAACAGACTGTCCGGCAGCACTATTTCGGAGGAGAACACTCGGGCGGCGGCCCAATTGGTTATCAATCAATGTGACCCCAGAGACAGCCTGGTGCGCGGCTCCAGAAGCTATCGCCTGGCCGTGATCGGCGCCCTTGCCCGGCGGGCGATTACGGAAGCTGTCGCCTGCGCCAAAGCCTAACACTCTATTTTCGAGGAGACCGAATAAAATGAAAAACATTACCGTCAATTTCACAATCAACGGGGAAGCGGTCGAAGTATCGTGCGAACCCGACAAAATGCTGGTGGATGTCATCCGGGACAACCTTTTTCTCACTGGAACCAAAATCGGTTGCCGCGAAGGCGAATGCGGCGCCTGCACGATCATCATGAACGGCGAAGCGGTGAATTCCTGTCTTATTCCGGCGGCAAAAGCCATGGGCAAAAACATCCAAACCATTGAAGGTGTAGCCGATGGCGACAAACTTCATCCTCTTCAGGCGGCCTTCATCGAAAAAGGGGCCGTTCAATGCGGCTTTTGTACACCGGGGGTCATCATGTCGGCCAAAGCGCTGCTCGAAAAGAATCAGACGCCGGAAAAACATGCGGTGCGGGAGGCCATCGGCGGAAATGTCTGTCGTTGCACCGGTTATGTCAAGATCGAGGAGGCGATTCACCATGCTTCTCGAATTATGAGTGAAACAACCGTAAAAGGCGGAGGGAAGTAACAATGGGAAGATATGTCGGAAAAAGCATCAACAGACTGGACGGAGTGCAAAAAGTTACCGGCGCGGCAACGTTTGCCAGTGACATGGTTGCGCCGGGTATGCTTTTTGGCAAAATCCTGAGAAGCCCTCATCCCCATGCCAAAGTAATCAAAGTCGACGCCAGCCAAGCGGAGAAACTGCCGGGGGTCAAGGCGGTTATCCATCGAGGAAATGTGCCGGACAATCCTTTTAATTCAGCCGCACCCATGTACACGACGGTTCCTTATCTCAAACCGGTGTTGGATCAACGGATATTTTCCGACAAAGTTCGCTTTGTGGGAGATGAAGTGGCCGCGGTGGCCGCCATATCGGAGAAAATCGCCGCAGAGGCCTGCAAGTTGATCAAAGTCGAATATGAAGTCTTGCCCGCGGTATTTGACATCAAAGAGGCCTTGGCCGAGGATGCACCGGAGATCCATGATCCCAAGATTACGCCGGCCGGAAAAAACATCGTGGCGGAAATCATCCGTCTCCCCCCCGGACCGCCCAGTGACGATGTCGATAAAGCCTTTGAAAAAGCCGAGGTCATCATTGAAGAAGAGTTCAAGATCAATATTGTCAAGCAATGCCAGATGGAAAACATGGCGGCCTTGGCCGTGGTGGAGCCGGATGGAAAAATTAACGTGATTTCCACCACCCAGACACCTCATCCCACGAAGGCCATCCTGGCCAAGGTATTCGGTGTGCCGGCCAGCAAGATCAGGGTGAGCAACCCGCCTTATGTCGGAGGCGGCTTTGGAGTTCGTATCGGTCTGAGCGCCAAAGCGGAAGTTATGGCCGTCGCCCTATCCATGGCCACCAAGAAACCGGTGAAGGTCTTATACACCCGAGAAGAAGACTTTTTAGCCACGGACACCCGCCATGGCGCGATCGTCCGCGTGAAATTGGGCGCCCAAAAAGACGGCACTTTTGTGGCCCTCGATTTGAAAGGCTACACGAACACAGGCGCATACTGTACGTTCGGCGCCGAACTTCCGGGCGTTCTCGGCGCCATGACGCTGGCCATTTATAACATTCCGGCCATTCGATATTACGGGCACAGCGTATACACGAACTGCACCAATGCCGGGGCCATGCGCGGTTTTGGCAATCCCCAGGGCAACTTTGGCTTGGAACGGGTCGTGGACATGATGGCTGAGAAACTCAACATGGATGCCAAGGTCCTGCGCGAAAAAAATATCATGAAAGCCGGGGCCCCCTGGTTCTTGCCGTATCCATGCAGCAGCTCCGAACTGGCGGAATGTATCAAGCGTTGCGCGGAGAGCATCGGCTGGGAGCGCCGTGGCAAATTTAAAAACAATTCCAGCGCCATTAGGCGCGGACTCGGGATGGCGGTCGGTACCCATGTATCCAACGCCTGGCCTTTCTGCGTCGACTATGACAATGCTTATGCGGCCGTGCAACAGGACGGTTCCGTAAACCTGTCGGTGGGCTGTTGTGACATGGGCACAGGTATCAGCACCAGCCTGCCCCAGATATTTGCGGAGAAATTGGGCATAAAACTGGAAGATTTGTCATTTACTTTCGCGGATACCGCCGCCACGCCATTCACCATCGGCAACCATGCGAGTCGAGGCGCTTATGCCCAGGGAACCACCGTCATGGCGGCGGCTGAAGACGTCAGAAAGCAGATTTTGGAATATGCGGCGGGCCTGTTCAAAGTGCCCCCTGAAGCGTTGATGATCGAAGACTCAATCATTAAAATGGTGACCGCCTCGGGCGAGGACGTTACGGTGATTGATCCCGCTACGCTGCCCGGCGCCATCGAGGCGGCCAAAGCGGCACCTGTTCCCCCACCCGTGGATCATGAAATGGTCAAGCCAGTGAAGACCAAAGGTGCCCAGCAGGGGATATCCCTGGAAGGCTTGAGTTATTATGCCCATATACGGAATAAGCAGTTTATCGGCATCGGCAGGACCATCCCGCTCAACGCCCCGCCCTGGCATTGCTGCGCCGCCGAAGTGGAAGTTGATATGGAACTGGGGACGATCCAGATAATCAAAATAGCCGCGGCCCACGATGTCGGTACGGCCATCAACCCGAAGATTGTTGAAGGGCAGATCGAAGGGGGTGTCGTTCAAGGAATCGGCTTCGCCCTGAGTGAAGAGATCTTGTATAAACCCAATGGACAGCAGGCCCACACCAGCTTCTCCGCCTATATGTTGCCGACGGCCGAGGACATTCCCGAAATAGATGCCATGATTGTGGCAAGCAAGGATCCTTCAGGCCCTTACGGCGCCAAAGGCGTAGGAGAATGCGGCCTCGTTTGTCCGGCATCCGCCATTGCCAATGCCGTGGCCGATGCGCTGGGCGTAAAAGTCAACGAATTACCAATGACGGCCGAACGTGTTTATAAACTGATCCATAAAAATTGATAGAACAGTCAAGACGCCTGAGGGAAATCGGTTTTTGTTCTCAGGTAATTTTTTAAACAAATCCGGGTGATATTGATTTTCATATCACCCGGCTCTCATTTGACTTATGCTCACCTTTCGGAGCGATCGACGCTGACCTAATAATCTTACAAACAAAGATTTGCTGAAGCTCCCCGCGGCAAGCCACGGGGAATCTTCGACATGCGCTGTGATCCTCGAAAATCCGGAGACTCTTCATTAGAATTAAACACCACGCCATTCTTCTCCAGCACCCGGAGAAATCATGGTAAATTCAGTCGAATGTGCTTTAGCCGATAACTTTTGATAGATGGTTCTTTTGAATCATGTCATTAATTCCGAGAAAGATTTGCTGAGGATAAGAGGGTATCTCCGACTAAGCTTAGTCATGACCTCCGGCAAAGTCGGGGTTGACCCATTATCAATAAAAGCTTGCGGCTATCGCGGATCGGTCCTCGATAGAGAAACACGAAGGAAGAAACAGATGGAATACATTAAAAAAGCTCAAAAAACTCCTGAATCCGGTAATGAGAAGGTTCGAGGTTTAGTCAAGGAGATGCTCTTGGATATTGAGAC
Organism: Deltaproteobacteria bacterium; assembly: GCA_015233515.1. The sequence continues at coordinate 6,873 of JADFXS010000031.1, forward strand.
AAGAGGCGAAACTGCAGCCCGGGAGGCGGCTAAAAAACTTGACGGTTGGGAAGCTGAGTTTGTTCTTTCCCAGGAAAAAAAGCAACAGCTCATCGATAGCGTTCCCGAATACGTCAAGGCCGACATTAGGTTTGCCCATGAGCAGGTCTCCAGCTTTGCCAAGGCCCAGAGGGATAGCATCAAGGAATTCGAACAAGAACCTTTTCCCGGGGTCCGCCTGGGGCAGAAGATCATCCCCATGGCCGTAGCCGGTTGTTATGTGCCGGGTGGACGGTTTGCTCACGCTTGTTCGGCCATAATGAGCGTGGCCACGGCCAAGGCCGCGGGAGTGCCCCTGGTCATTGCCTGTTCTCCACCAAGGGGCGACAGTATCGACCCGGCGGTTGTTTATGCCCTGGAAGTGTCCGGGGCGGATATCATCCTCGAAATGGGCGGTGTCCAAGCCATCGCCACGATGGCCCTCGGCCTTTTCACCGGAAAACCGGTCAACATCCTGGTGGGCCCCGGAAACGCCTACGTGGCGGAAGCCAAAGCCATGCTGGCCGGCTCGGGCCGTTGCGCCATCGACGTTTATGCCGGCCCCACCGAATCGGCCATCATCGCCGATGATACGGCCGATCCCATGACCGTGGCCGTTGACCTGGTTTCCCAGGCTGAGCACGGCTATGATTCACCGGTCTGGCTCTTCACCGATTCCCGGAACCTCGGAGAAAAGGTGCTGGAGATCATGCCCAAAGTCATTGCCGATCTGCCCAATCCAGTGGCAGCCGAGGCATCCTGGCGGGATTATGGTGAGATTGTCCTGGGCCGCGACCGGGAGGAACTTCGTCGAATCAGCGACGAATACGCGGCCGAGCATGTCCAGATTATGGCCAGGGACCCTGAATGGTGGCTGGAGAACCTTTCTTGCTATGGTTCCCTTTTCCTGGGAGAAGGCAGCACCGTTCCCCATGGCGACAAATGTTCCGGCACCAACCATATCTTGCCCACCAGAAGAGCAGGCTATCATTCCGGTGGTCTCAACGTTCACAAGTTCCTGAAAATTTGTACTTACCAGGAGCTATCCCCGGAGGCTAACAAGGTCTTCGGCGCGGCGGCCTCCCGCCTCTCCAGGGTTGAAGGCATGGAAGGGCATGCCCGAGCTTGTGATTGGCGGCTTAGAAAGTTCTTTCCTGGTGAAACCTGGGATTTCAACGTCTATAACCAGAAACCTTATAAATAAATTCGCGTTGTCTTCCAATTCCCGGGTGGCCGGTTTTCAGATGCTTGGGAAATCGGCCTTCTCCAATGCCTTGAAAGGGCGGGTGGGTAATATGCGGAAGTGAGCCGATTTTTTTGAGCTCTCTGGGTTTAACAAACTCCGGTTTCCCTCAAAAACAAGCCAAGTTGCTTATCAACGCCAATGATGTGGGTAACCAGCCATTTGCTCAAAAATTTAATAATATCCATCGATACCCCGCCCTCTCCACTATTACAATTCTTTTCAATCTGGATAACCTTTTCGCGGAAATCATCATGTTTCGACTTATGATCGGCAAATTCCGGATACTTATGTTTCTCCATGTAACGCTCTTCCGTGGAAAAATGATATACGGCGTAATCTTTCATTTTTCCGATTATTTCCAGTGTAGCGCCATCCGCGGCGCCGGCGGCCATGGCATCATAAAGATAGTTGACCATATTAACGAGTTCCATATGTTGACTATCAATATCCCTGACATTGACAGCTAAACTGTCACTCCATTTAAGTATCGGCATAATAATCTCCTTGAACTTGCAGGCGACTACATTCCCCGTAACTTGCCACGGGGAAATTCAACAAGCTAAAATTAGTCCTGATTTTATTTTATCGTTTCCAGCCAATAAGCGCGAGCCCCGGTTTTTCTTTATTGGCTCTTCGCTGTTTTGTGTGGGCAAAAGGTAACGGCCATGTCGGCCTTTCTACTTGAAAGCACGGGCCGAGCCGGCTCGACAAAAACCGCCCATTTATAAAAGCTCAGGTGTCATTTCGAGGAGCGGCACAAGCCGCGACGAGAAATCTCTAAGACAAGAAAGCCGTTCTTGAAAGCAACAGAGATTTCTCGCTCCGCTTCGAAATGACCGTATGCGGACGTTTCTTGGGGCCATAACCTCGCGGTCCGTGGGTTTGGATACTTGAAATAGCGAGAAGGCTCTTTATTTTTTGTGTTCCAGCAAATCTAATTGATTAGGTGGTTCTCCAGGAACCCGGTTCACGTCTCTGGCCGAAGCTATCCCCAATGAGCTAGTGAAAAAATCCCAGGCGAGGAGCCGGGACCTGTTGGCTGTGAGCAGAAGCGCTTTTTCCTCGGCGGCCTGATTTGATTTTCAACCTTCAAGCCCTTGTTTTTGTCAAATTTTATGCCATACTCAACCTATAGTGGATTTCTATTTTCACTTAAACCAACCGCTCTTCCTTCAGGACGAAAGACCTATGAGCGACATAGATATAACTTTATACCGGACGATAAAACCTTTGATTCTAATTGTCGAATACGAAGCATTCATCGCGGCCGACCTGGCGACCACCCTTGAATCTATGGGATACGAGGTTTGCGGAGCCGTTACCACGGCCGAGCAGGCTTTTGACGCGATCGAAAAAAGACGTCCGGATCTGGTTATCATGAATATCGTCCTTCAAGGGGACCTGGACGGTATCGAGGCGGCCGAGGTCATCCGGAGCAGATGGAGTATACCGGTTGTTTTTCTGACCGCCCAAGACCATACAGACCGGTTTGAACAAACCAAATTGGCGTATCCGTTCGGCTTTCTCTTGAAACCGTTTCAGGAAAAAGAGCTCAAAATTACTGTAAAAATGGCGCTGTATGTGGCGAAAGCGGATGAGGCGCGAAGGAAGGCGGAAGAGAAGCTGCGGGAGAGTGAAGAAAGATTTCGTCGATTGGCGGAGAATGCCCAGGACATGATTTATCGAATGTCTCTGCCTGATGGAAATTACGAATACGTCAATCCCGCATCAATAGACCTTTTGGGGTACACCCCGGAAGAAATCTATGAAAAACCCATGTATGTCCAGCAGGCCATTCACCCTGATTGGGTGGACTATTTTAAAGAACAATGGGCCAATCTTCTCTCTGGTAATATGCTCCCGTTCTATGAATTTCAGGCCTTTCACAAATCTGGTGAAGAAAGATGGTTCCATCAGCGAAATGTATTGGTTCGCGGCGAAAACGGACAACCTGTGGCTATTGAAGCGATAGTATCCGACATCACCGAGCGAAAGCGGACGGAGGAAGCGTTACGAGTTGAACGCCAACGCTTAGCCAATGTCATCGCAGGTACCAACGTCGGCTTCATGGAGTGGCACGTTCAAACCGGCGAAACAGTATTCAACGAGCTTTTTGCGGAGATTCTCGGATATACTCTTGAGGAACTCGCCCCGGTCAGCGTCCAAACCTGGAGAGATTTAACGCACCCGGACGACCTGAAGAAAGCCTTTGAGATTCTTCAGAAACATTTCGCGGGCGAACTGAACTACTATGACTTTGAATGCCGGATGAAACATAAAAACGGGTCCTGGGTCTGGGTCCATAACCGCGCCAAGGTGATTCAAAGGACCGCTGATGGAAAACCTCTGGTTATGGCCGGAACTCAGACAGACATCACCGCCCGGAAACAGACCGAGGAGACCTTGCATCTATTCAAATCAGTCATAGAGCATTCCGAAGAGGCAGTTGGCATCAGTGATCCCAGAGGAAGGTTAGTCTATATCAATCCCGCTCACGAAAAACTTTTCGGCCGTTCCCTGAAGGAGACCCAAAAAGTAAATTATCGCGAGTATTACCCCCCTGAATCCTTAGCGCTTTTAGCCGACAAGGTTACCCCGCTGTTACAGAGCGGCAAGAGTTGGGAAGGGGAAATATATGCTTATGATAAAAGCGGGCGCCTTTTCCCTTTATGGGAACGCGCCGATATTATTCGCGACTCCGAAGGGCGAATTCAGTATACTTTCGGGCTGATGCACGATATCACCGAACGTAAAAAAGAAGAAAAAGAAAAAGAACTTCTGATTGAGAACCTCCAAAAGGCTTTAAATGAAGTAAAAATACTCCAAGGATTTATTCCCATTTGCGCCTGGTGCAAAAATATTCGTAATGACAAAGGGTATTGGGAGAAAATCGAAAAATACGTTGCGGAAAGATCACAAGCCAAATTCAGTCACGGGATTTGTCCTGATTGCGCGAAGAAGTTCTATCCGGAGTATTATAAAGACGAAGAAGCCAGGACTTGATTATACTCCGGCGTTGGAAGACTGGGAACGTGCAACTCGTGACTGAATATTCATAATATCCGGATTGGCCATCAACTCATTAAGACACGGCCGATCAGTTCATCAGCATCATATTGTTCTATCGAAAAGAACCAGGTTCCTGGTCGGACGAATTCGGTAAAGCTGGGCCGGCCGATGCACTCCGGTCCGGACTTCGTCAACCGGTTCCAGGAAGTCAAGTTCTCTGGTTTTTCGCCGGAATGCGCTCTTGTCCAGCTTATGCCCCAGCACCTTTTCATAGGTTTGCTGGAGCTCTGTCAGCGTAAAGTTCTCGGGGAGCAAATGGCAAGGCAGGGCCGAATATGTTGACTTATTCCGGAGCCGGTTCACCGCGAAATCGGTGATCCGGTTGTGATCAAAAGGAAGCTGGGGCAGGTCGTCGACGGGCAGAAGCGTGAACATGGTGTTGGCTTGCGACGCCAAAACATCCTCGCTCACCAGGGCATAGTAAGCGATGCTGACAGACCACCCCCGCGGGTCGCGGGCGCCGCCCGAAAAGGTATAGAGCTGTTCCAGATACGGAGAGACCAGGCCCGTCTTGTCCTTCAGGACCCGCCATGCCGCCGCCAGACTGTCGATATCCTCTTCCGCGTGAATGTACCCGCCGGGCAGCGCCGGCTGCCCCTGATAAGGGTCTTTTTCCCGTTTCAAAAGCACTACCTGAAGTTTCTCATCCCGCAAAGTGAACAACACGATATCGACCGTAATGATGATATTTTGATCCATCGCTCTTGTACCCTATGCCTATAGTTATTTATATAATACAAATAAGCAATTAGGATGTCAATTGCCGTCCGGGGTCAGATAGGCATTTTGTGAAAAAATACTCTTGCATTACTTAGTTGCAAAATACCACGAAGTAGATTATATTTTAATCAAGGCCGGGGGCACGGCGGCCGAGCCCGGCAAAGATCCGAACCACGAAACAAGAAAGGAGAACATCATGCGCCCAGCTCAAAAGATTCACCTTCTGGTGATCGATCCGCAAAACGACTTTTGTGATATCCGGGAGACCGAACTGCCGGTTGATCCGAAATCGGTGGCCCTCGGGAAACCCACGCCTTTATTCCGGCCCGCTCTTCCCGTCTCCGGCGCGGATGCCGATATGAAGAGACTGGCCGCCTTTATCGACCGGGTCGGGCCCAAACTCTATGACATCCACGTCACGCTAGATTCGCACAATCCCGTGGATATCGCCCACCCTTCCTGGTGGATGAACCCAAAAGGCGATTCGCCGGCGCCTTTCACCCTGATCACGGCCGACGACGTGAAAAACGGCTTATGGAAGGCTCGAAATCCTTTAGCTCAGGCTCACAGTCTGAAATACGTGGAAGCGCTCGAAGCGAACGGCCGGTACATGCTGGTCACCTGGCCCGAACACTGCCTGATCGGCTCATGGGGCCATAACGTGCATGCCTTGGTCAAGGAGTCCCTGGACCGCTGGGCTCGATCAAAATTGGAACTCGTCGATTTCGTCACCAAGGGTTCAAATCCGCTCACCGAACACTATTCGGCGGTCCAGGCTGAAGTCCCGGACCCGAACGATCCGTACACCATGCTGAACGGCCGGCTGATCAAGACCCTTGGCGAAGCGGATATGGTGGTAATCGCGGGAGAAGCCTTGTCTCATTGCGTCGCGAACACGGTTCGGGATATCGCCAAAAATTTTGGTGATGACAACATCAAAAAACTGGTTCTGCTCACAGACTGTACGAGTTCCGTGACGGGCTTCGAGAACCTAGGGGAACAGTTCCTGGCCGAGATAACCGCGCGAGGAATGAAGACAGCTAAAGCAGTCGATTTCCTGTCTTAATTTAGCGCAGGGAAGTTATGAAAACACTCCCGCGCCATAAGGAGAACGAAAATGCAAATCTTCACCGATGACATGCAAACCGGCACGGCAGGCAACTTTAATTTCTCCGGGGTGCGGCCGGAGAAGTTAGGAGCCGCCGAATATACCCTGGTCACTCTCGTCATGGATAGAACCGGCAGCGTCAACGGGTTCGAAGCCGATCTGCTCAGAGTCAAACGAGCCGTGGTGGAAGCATGCCGGAAGGCGCCTCGCGCCGAATATCTCATGCTCCGGAGCGTCGAGGTCAACGAGCGGGTCGACGTCCACGGTTTCGTCGAACTGGTCAATATCGATCCGTCAAAGTATCGGGCGCCGAATTGCAAGGGATCGACGGCGCTTTTCGATGCGACCTATTCGGCGGTCGCCGCAACCAACGAATACGCCCGAACCCTGGCCGACAACGATTTCAGCGTCAACGGAATAGTGATTGTCGTTACCGACGGCGACGACAATGTGTCCGCTCAAACCGTCAAGAACGTAGCGAAAGAGATCAAGCGCGGCGTGCAAAACGAATGGCTGGAATCGCTAAACGTGGTCCTGGTCGGCGTAAACGCTACTTGCTGTAAAAAACATCTGGACGTTTTTTACCGGAATGGCGGGCTCACCCAATACGTGGACGTGGGCGATGCCACGCCGCAAAAACTCGCCAGGCTCGCGGATTTCATTTCCCGCAGCATCACCTCGCAGTCTCAAAGTCTGGGCACGGGCGGGCCGAGTCAAGCCCTGACTTTTTGATAGGGCTGGCGCCGCTTCCCACCGGTGCTCCCAATAAAAAAACCCGGAGGAACGGGGATCATTATCCACTTGCTTTTGCCTTGCACGGGGTCCGCAAATGAACGTAGATCACTTTTTCACCATCGGCGCCATGCACGTTTCCCAAGGCACGCCCTGCGAGGACTACGCTTGGTCGGGCCATCTCCATTCCGATGCGGTATTCGGGGTGGTGTCGGACGGTTGCTCCGGCGCCTGTGCCAACACGGATATCGGCGCGCGGACGATCAGCTTTGCCTTGACCCGGACGATCCAATCCCGAAAGGTCCCCGGCGGTGAATGGTTTCGTGGGGATTTTTTCCATGAGCTCCGGAAGAATTTCGCATCTCTCCGTTTGACTGATACGGAGAATGACTACCTGGCCACGGTCGTCGGCTTTGTGGCGACTCCGGAGACAGCCTCGGTGTTTCTTATGGGGGACGGCGCGATCGCCACCCGGGATGCGGAGGGAATTTGCCAGCTGATCGAGCTCGATTGGTATGGAAACGCTCCATATTATCTCGAGTATACCCTGCGTTCCGACCATCGGGCTCGATTCCTGAAAGGCTTGCCTGAACCAAGCCTCCAGGCCGTTCAACGTCGCACCACCACCTTTTCCATGAATGAAACCGGCCTGAGCCTACTGGGCTCGGCGACGAAGTGGCTGGGTTTTGAGGCTTTGGAAACCGGCCTGGTGCTCGATTTCAAACCTCAAGACCAGGGCCTTCGCGTTCTGGCCGTGATGACGGACGGGATATCCCATATCGGCGCCGTTCCGGCTGAGGCGGCGGTGGCCCAATTCCTCGCGTTCAAGAATACCAGGGGTGGGTTTGTCAAGCGCCGTATGCGTAAAGCGCTGACTGTTTTCAGCCAGGACGGGCACATGCCTCGCGACGATATCGCTGTGGCCTGTGTCTGGATGGGGGACGAAAATGGGATTCACTGATAAAATTCAGGTTATTCTTCCCGGCAAAGGAGAAACGACGCTTCTCCCCAGGGACCATTTGGCCACCGGCGGCGAAGGAGCCGTCTACCTCAAGAACGGCCTCGTCTTTAAGCTTTATCTCGATTCCGTCGCCGCCCGGGCCAGAGGCATGGAGGAAAAAATCCGGCTTCTTGCCCGAATCCGCCATCCCTATATCGTCGCGCCGATCGATATATTGCGCGATCCTAGGCACGATATGGTAGGCTACTACATGCCCGCGGCCCAGGGCGCGCCGCTGGTCAAGATTTTCACCAACGCCTGGCGGGACGTGAACGGTTTCGGCAATGCGGAAGCTGCGAAACTTGTTGAAAACATGCGCCTCGTCATCGAGGAAGCCCATCAGCTCTCGGCCCTGGTGGTCGACGGCAACGAAATGAACTGGCTGGCCGATGGCGTCGAGCCCCGTGCCATCGATGTCGACAGTTGGCAGATCGGACCTTTCAAGACGAACGCCATTATGGCTTCCATTTTCGATCATCACGCAAACACCCTGTCCTCGGAATCCGACTGGTTCTCATGGGGAATCGTAACGTTCCAAGTCTTTACGGGAATCCACCCGTACAAGGGAACGCATCCTGATTTCAAGCGGGGCGACATGGAAGCGCGGATGCGGGCAAATGCTTCCGTGTTCGATTCCAAGGTCAAGCTCAACGCCGCCGTCAGGGATTTTTCCTTGATTCCCAAGCCCCTGGTCGATTGGTACGAAGGAGTCTTCCAGCATGGCGACCGCGGCGCCCCGCCAGGCGTCATGATGTCCGCGCCACCGGCGGCGGTTGCTCGAATATTTCGAGCGCGAGTCAGTGGATCCGGTCTGCTGAAGCATCAACTAGTCCTGACTCTGCCGGGCCCCATCCGGCATGTTTCCCGAAACGGAATCGCTCTCTATGAGGAAGGCTCGCGCTTGTGCGCCTATGATCTCAAGCGGCGGCAACCGTTACCTTCCCTCCAAGCGGATGCCGTTGATCGCCTTGTCAAGAATGAAGCCTGTCTGGTCCGAAGCGGCAACGGCTTTGTGCTCCTCGAACTTGACGGCTCAGGGGTCAGCGGGAGTATAGTCACGGGAGTGCGCGACCCGGCGCCCGCCAATCCGGATATCGGTTCGTTGCCCTGTGTCGCTGAGAAATTGATCGCCTGGGGTGACCGGGTGTTCGCTCTTAACAGCCATAATGAACTCGGTTTTACCGAAATTGCCATCGAAGCGTTGGGAGCCCGCACCATTATTTCCATCAAGCAGTCATGGCCGGTGAATTTTTTGTCGACCCGTTTCTTTGATGGTTTCGCCGTTACGGACTGTCTGGGAACGCCATTTGTGGTCCAGCCCGACGGGGATTCAGCGCTCCTGATCCACCGGGCGGCCGCGCTCAGGGAATACCACCTGGTGAACGGATATGCCGGAAACCGGCACAGCCTCATCCTCCACGGCGTTCGGCGGGCGGACGGTCGGCTCTACCGTTTGAAAATGAAGATGGGCGTCACGGAATATGAGGTGATCGATTCCGTGGTGGTGGACGACGCCGAGCTCGATATCGCCATCACCCCAAAAGGAATCGCCGTGGCGATATTCGACGACGGCGAAGTGTCGGTTTGGAACATCCTGGGGACAGGAGAAAAAATCGTCCCCGACCCGGCTGTAACCCGGGACATGCGACTCTTCGCCTTAACCGACGGAGTCTTTTATTACACCGGACGGGACGTATTTCGTTTAAGTCTGAGCTGAGGCCAGGCGAAAGGAACAAAACCATGAACTTCACCCCCGTTATCAACAGTCTGCTCGATACCGACCTGTACAAATTCACCATGCTCCAGGCCTTCCTGCATCAATTCCCCGGCGCGGAAGGCGAATATCGGTTCAAATGCCGTAACAAGCCCGCAATACCGCTTTCCACATTCAAGAAGCAGATCGAAGCGCAGATCGATCACCTTTGCACCCTTCGTTTACGTCAGGAAGAACTCGATTATATGCGAAACCTCCGCTTTATCAAGAACGACCTGGTGGACTATCTGGACCTCTTTCAATTCCGCAGGCGTTTTATCGAGGTCGAAGTGTCGAAAAGTGATCCTGACAAGATAGAGATCGTGGCCCGCGGCCCGTTAATGCATGTGATGCTCTTCGAGATTTTCGTCCTCGCCATCGTTTCTGAAGTCTATTTCAATCAGTTCGACCAAGAAAAATGTTTTGAGGAAGGGCGGCGAAGACTTTCGGAAAAGATCAGGCTCCTCAAGGAATTCGGGGGGAAGCCGCCGCTCCGGCACCCCTATATCTTTTTCGATTTCGGAACCCGCCGGCGGGCTTGCCGCAAGT
>JADFXS010000031.1:17152-19205 GCA_015233515.1 Deltaproteobacteria bacterium
GTCACCATGTCCCACGTATATCTGCAGGATAGCCAGGCCGTCGGGTATCGGCTCCGTGATTTCCAGAAGATGGCTCTCGAAAACTGGGTGAAGGAATACCGCGGAGATCTGGGCATCGCTCTGACCGATACGGTCGGCATGGACGCCTTTCTCGCGGACTTCGACCTTTATTTCGCCAAGCTCTTCGACGGCTTACGGCACGATTCGGGTGACCCGTTCGAGTGGGGCGAAAAGGCGCTGGCCCACTATGCAAAGCTGCGGATCGATCCGAACACCAAGATGTTGACTTTTTCCGACGGCCTCGATTTGCCGAAGACCTTCGACATCTATCGCTCATTCGCCGGGAAAGCCAAGGTAGGGTTTGGCATCGGAACGAACCTGACTAACGATCTCGGCGTGGAACCACTGAACATCGTGATGAAGCTCATCGCCTGCAACGGAAACCCGGTTGCGAAGATATCCGATACTCCTGAAAAAACCCTAGGCGACGATGGGACGTTCATGGCTTATCTGCGGCAAGTATTTGGGATCAATACCCGTGGGAATAGAAAGTAAAATCTTGAATTCTTTTGACGGCTAAGGTAATGGCTTGCGCTGTTTATTTACCGCACTTCTGGCTAGATGAGGATAATCCAGCCTCCAGGACCGCCACCTCGACCAAAATTATAAGGTGGTATTAACTCACCGCTAAGAGTGGATGTGGATTTCACATGCCGATAATGCGGCCGGGGAAAGGCGTGCAGTTCACCTTCGATAATCTCGCCGGTCATGTTTTCCGGCAACTTGTAAAGATCATCATAGACGGCCTTGCCTTTGGCTGGTAGAGACATTTTAGCCTCCTTCCCGCGGCGAATAACCGCCATTAGAACGTTATTATTTTTAAACTGACAAATACTGATTCCTATATTTCATCTTTGGACGCCGAGAAACTTGTCGCACGGCATTTTGACTTATACAACTATTTCCCCTCGTCTAAAACCTTCCGGACCTTGTTCAATAAATCCGCCATCTGATATGGTTTACCTATAAACCCGACCGCCCCGGCGTCAAGAGTCTTTTTAAGTTGGCCGTTTACCGAGTAGCCACTGGCAATAACCACCTTGGCGGCAGGGTTGACTTTCAATATTTCTCGCAGGCATTTATGCCCGCCCATACCCGGCATCCCGATATCAAGGATAACCAGGTCGATCACCCGGGGTTGGGCCATATAAATTTCCAGAGCCTCTTCTCCACTTGAAGCGGTCATGACATCGTATCCAAAACGTTTTAGCGCTTGCAGCGCAAAGTCTCTAAGTTGAGTTTCATCGTCCACCAGCAGGATGGTTTCCGGACCGCCTTTGAAAGGCGCCACGACAGCGATTTTTTCCGCGCTTTCATCTAATTGTTCTATAGCCGGCAGATAGATTTTGAAGGTGGTGCCCTGGTTGGGTTCACTGTAACAGATTATATTGCCGCCATGGTTTTTGACTATACCATAGACGGATGCCAATCCTAAACCGGTTCCCCGGCCTATTTCCTTAGTAGTAAAAAAAGGCTCGAAGACGCGCGCCACCGTTTCCTTATCCATGCCGCAACCAGTGTCCGATATGGTCAGCAGGACATAATTCCCGGCTTTAGTGTCCAAGTGGTTTCTAGCATATTCTTGGTCCAGGGTTATATTCCTGGTTTCGATGGCCAGACGTCCGCCTTCCGGCATGGCGTCGGCGGCATTGATTCCTAAATTCAACAAAACCTGTTCGATCTGCACCGGGTCGGCCTTGACTTTCCACAGTCGTCCTTCAAGGTGAAGATTAATTTGGATCATCCGAGGAATGGTCCGTTCCAAAATTCTTCTACCCTGTTCCATCTCGAGATTGAGGTCGATCAACTTTTTCTCGGAATCTATCTTGCGACTGAAAAGGAGAAGTTGGCGGACAAGCTGCGCGGCTCTTTCCGTGGACTTTAAAATAGCTCTAAAGTGTGGGTAATTACGATCTCTTTCATTTTTATCCAGCAATAATAATTGGGTATATCCGTTGATGTCTTTAACCTAATTATTGAATTAGTGTTCTAA
>JADFXS010000394.1:0-2737 GCA_015233515.1 Deltaproteobacteria bacterium
CCGCATCATTCCTAAAAAACTTTCGAACATCGCTATAAATTCAATAAATCTGTATTATCAAGGCATAGTCAGCCATTCGGAAATATGGGACTTGGGCAGGCTGAAATGTCCGAGCTCTTGTGTTTTTTGGAGCCCCCTAAACAGGAGCGCCCGGCTTTGGCTGGGCCCTGGTTGGCTATCTGGTGGATTCTGGTGAGCTCGAAACTATTCCGTGGCGGGGTTCACAAAACATGACATTAATGGTGAGGCCCGGCCATCACTCGCAATTGACGGCCGGGCCTCATTGTCCTTTATTACCTTAAGCGCCGTGTCGCAGGGCTTATCTTGTGCGCCGTTGCCTTCCGGTCTTTTTCAGGTTAAAGTCCTAGTCGGATTCAACACTACCAACAAAACACGCTCCGTGATGATGATGATGGGAGCGGTCATCATCATCCCCGTCATTGTAATGATGGCGCGGAGGCGGATCCGGCGATGGGTAACGAGGCGGAGGCGGTGGAGGAGGGGGTGGCTTCCTGTTTTGATGATCGTCAATGACCATCCCACCATTTTTAACCGCGATTAAGGTCCCCGCGCTTTGCCAGCCAGGGTCGTTTATATCATCATCCGCATATGTCAGGTCTCCTGGCCAACACAGCAACATCGCGGCAAATCCTAAACTTGACACCCAAGTTAAGAGTAATGCCTTTTTCATATTTTCTCCAAATCCGGAGTACACTAGGAATTGTTTGCCAAGTTCGACTGATTACATTTTCCTGCAACACCGCGCAAAGTCTTTCAGGACCACTTTGATAATTCTATCTCAAAAATCACTTACAATCAATTTGAGGAAGGACTCTAGGTAAAGGCATAGGACAATTGATTAATCGCCTCGGCTATCTAAGGCGGTGAATGCCTGGGGCGAAAAGCTTTGGAAAGGCCGGATGTGGGAATCGGTTTGAAGATGGAGAAAAAACGACCTGCGCTTCAAGCGCACGCCGCCGGAGAGGAAATATCAACCTATCCTTGACTATTATCATGCCATGTTATAACATATAGTATAACAAGGAGGTGGGCTTATGCGGGCAACCGTAACACAGATTGGTAATTCAACCGGCGTGATTCTACCGAAGGAGGTGGCTGCCCGTCTGAAAGTGAAAAAAGGCGACAGTGTGTATTTGACGGAGACGCCTGACGGCTATTCCATTACGCCCTACGATCCCGAATTTGAGGCGCAAATGGAGGCGGCGCGGCATGGCATGGCCAAATATCGTAATGCCTTGCATGAGCTGGCCAAATAATGACCTGGCGTTGGCTAAAGGAAGAGGCGGTGATGGCCATGCACGGCGAACAAATGGCCGCCCATGGCGGATGCGTCGGCGTTCGTGATGCCGGGTTGTTGGCGTCGGCTCTCGCCCGTCCTAAAAATCTGGCGGCTTATTTTAAGCCGTCCGTGTTTGATCTGGCGGCTGCCTATGCTTTCGGCATCATCCGAAACCACCCCTTTATCGATGGAAACAAGCGCACCGGCTTCCTGGCCGCCTTCACCTTCCTTTATCTCAACAGCTGGGAACTAATGGCCACGGAGGTTCAAGCGGTGACCGCTGTTTTAGCCTTGGCCGCCGGGGAAATGGACGAGGCTGAATTTTCGAGCTGGCTTGGACAAAATGGAGTCATCCGGCTAGATACTTGATCAGGATCAGGGAGCGGGGCTCGCCGGTCAGAGGAAGATGGAAGGTCGTTTCCGCGATGATCCGGTATGGTCGGCTATTTTCCCCGGCCAAGAATTCCTTTTTTTCAAGTTCGCCCTGAGGACCCTTGTAGGCTAAAATCAAGGCTTCCGGTTCGAGGTAGCTCTCCAGACCGGACATGACCATCGACAGGCTACCCAGTCCCCGGAAAGTTATCAGGCTGAATTTAGTCCCGTCCGGACCGCCTTTTTCCTCGCCTATCCGCGCCCGGATTACTTTAATTCCCTCAAGATTCATCGAGCGGATCACATGCCGCAGAAAAGTCGCCTTTTTTTCCTTGGGCTCGGCCAGGCAGACTTGCCAATCCGGTCTGGCGATTTTCAGGACCAGCCCGGGCAGGCCGGCCCCGGACCCGATATCCAACAGATGGTAAGGTCCCGGCGGAATCACTAACAGCCCGCTCAAGCTGTCGACGATATGCTTGATGATTTGCACCGGAGGTTGGTCGGGGCCGATCAGGTTGATTCTTTGGTTCCACCGTTGTAAATGATCAAAATAGTTAAGAAGATAATCAATTTGGGTTGGAAGAAGAGACAGGGGCCACTCCCGGAGCGCGGTCTCCAGAATCAGGGCCGGGGGCCATTGCCGCCAATGAGGCGTTCCACGTGGAACATAATCGGGCATTCTCTACTTACCTAAACAAAAATTGCTGAAAATGTGATCCAATAGTTCATTACCGGCGGTTTCTCCGGTAATCAGACCCAAGGCGTCCAAAGCCTGTTTCAAATCCAGGGCCGGCAATTCCGGCGGCCTCATTTCCCGGAGAGCGGCCATGGCCAAGTCCACCAACTCTCGGGCGTCTACGATAAGTTTTTTTTGCCGGGCGTTGGGCACCAATTCCGGGACCTTTATCGGAGCTTGATCCGCTTTAGTAACGATTTCCATTATTTTTCGTCGTAACGAATCAATCCCCGTTTTTTCCAGAGCGGAAACCCGGACCACGATCCTTTTCCCGATGGCTTCGGAAGCATCGGCTATTGAAAAGCCCGGCGGCAAATCCACTTTATTCA
>JADFXS010000394.1:2762-3377 GCA_015233515.1 Deltaproteobacteria bacterium
GCCTTCCGGCGCCTGACGCAAAATAACCAGGTCACCGGCGCCGAACGGTCGGCTTTGGTCCACCACTACCAAAACCAGGTCCGCCTCCCGTAATTTCTCCAAGGCGCGTAATTGACCTTCGGCTTCGATTTGGTCGTTCGGTTCGGATTCCAATCCGGCGGTATCAACGAGCTTCACGGCCAAACCTTCCAACAAGGCGTCCGCCTCCAGATAGTCGCGGGTTGTTCCCGGAACAGGGGTGACAATAGCCCGATTCAGTCCCAGCAAGGTATTGAACAGGCTGGATTTACCCACATTGGGCCGGCCGACGATGGCCAGGGATAATCCCTCGCGGAAAATCCGGCCGGTTTCAGACTGGTCGATCAAGTCGTCCAGCCGGGCGGCGATGCCGGTCAAGAGAAGTAATGAGGGTGTTTCATTGAGTATTTCCAGGTGTTCCTCCGGATAATCGATGGCCACTTCCAGCGATCCTAGAACAGTCAGGAGCTGCTCCCTGATTTCCCGGATTGCTTCTTTCAAGCTTCCGGAAAGTTGTTTCGCCGCCAATTCGGCTTCTTTCCGGCTCTTGGCCAGGATCAGTTCGGACACGGCTTCATCCTGAGTCAAATCGATTCG
>JADFXS010000395.1 GCA_015233515.1 Deltaproteobacteria bacterium
CGGTTTTCTCTCCCTCCTCGAAAAGTCATAACCGACGCCAATGCTTTGTTGAATGAGATTCTGTACGGCGAAAAGCTTTTACCGCCACCAAGCCCGGAAAAAATTATCCAGGAGGCCCTGGAGACCAAATACCAGGAAATCATATCCAACTTTGAAGACTTCGGCCCGGATGAGGGGCGGCTTACCCTGGCCGTTGAACTATATCTCAAGAACAGGCCCGACCATTACCCTTATAAGATTATCGATTTGAATCCCACTATCGGGCAGGTCAGATACATCGATCTGGAAGGGCAGATAAAAACCGATGACGCCGCAATCTCAAAGACAGCTTTTCTTATCGATGTCGATCTTCATCATAGGGCGGTGGGCGCTAGCCTGAAAAGAGGGGTTGATCATTTAACAACATATGGCCCGAAGGCCAAGGCTTTGTTTATCCGCGATGCCAGGTGCTTGTTCCCCGAGCCCCCAAAATGGCAGAAAACCAATGAACTTTTGCAGGAATTTAAAACGAAGCAAGGGGCGGCATTTTTTCTTGATCGGGAGTCCGCGGCCCGCTGGTACGCCCTGGCTCTGCTTCAATTCAGCATCGTGGCCGGCGATATCACCGATGAAAAAGCTCAACCCCTGACCTTTCAGCAATACATTGAAGTTATCAAGACCATGACCAGCGGGGAATTTTATTCGGCTTTCGAGGGGTTGGATAAGTATCTGGCCGGAGTGAACATCAAGCCAGTCAAAGAACAGGGCCAAGCCCCAAATTCAACGAAAAAACCACATGTTGCCACGGCTATAAACGATGAAGACGCCTGGCTGGAAAAGCTTCATTCTGCTTCGGGAAAAATCATGAACTCCAATGATGATTTGGCGGTGTTTATCGAGAACCGTCTCCTCACGCCCGCCTGGGACATACTCGGAAAAACTCCCGGCTGGATGATGAAATCCGACCTCTTGGCGAATCATGTCTCCCAAGCTGCTAAACTCAAACTGGAAACAGATCAGCTGCTGATTGTGCTCAGCCGCCACAAGGAGTTATTCAGCTTCATCTCGGCCAAAAACGGTCTAATCATCAAGCGTAAGGCCGGGGCGGCCTTATGAATAAAACCAATGTCACCGAGATTCATCTCTGCCATCGCTGTCCTCGCTTGTTAGGTTATCAGCTCGCCGGCCGTAAAAACGCCTGGAAAGTCGGCTTGAAGGGTCTGGGGCATTTTCCCAGCACCATTTTTCACGACCGGATCGCCAGGGTTTTTGTCGAAAAAATCATCTCCAGTCAAGATTCCACCTTGAGAAAACATTTGGCCACGGCCATGAAAAAAGGATCCGAAGATCTGCCCGAAACTATATACGCCCTGGTGGATCAGTATGTCCTGGAACCGTTTTTAATGGAAAATGCTTCCAAGATGCCAGATGTGTGCATCTTGGCCTTGGCCAAGGGAGTAAAGGCCTGGTGCCGATATTTAGCTCAATTTCTAATAACAAGGGAAATCGACGATAAAACTCGTGCCTCTTCGCGGATTGCTGAAATATTTTCCGTGCCCGAAGCGAACTTGGAGCAAGGCTTAAAACTGGAAAATGGTCTGAGCATCAAGGTTCGAGGCCGTCTGGATACCGTCCTTTTTGATCCGGCGGACAAGGAGGCGGTGATCATCGAGTTTAAAGGGTATAAGCCGGAACACGACGATGAAGACTTCATTCAGTTGGCTCTGTATGCCTGGCTTTTTCGCGAACATACCGGCGTCAGCCCCAAGGGCGTGGTGCTGTATCTGGACGAAGAAAGGCCGGAAGCGGCATATTCCTCCATGGATTTGGAGCAGGTCGAGGATAACCTCAAGATATTGATCCGGACCACCATTGAAGTCAAACAGGCGACAGGCGAAAAAAAACATCTGCCACAACCTCATGATCCCCAATTGTGTAGTATTTGCCCCTTTGACCAGACCTGTGATCATGACTGGGGCAACCGATCAGAGCCACCATCGCCTGACCAGGAAGAAAATAATGAAGCCGCGACTCTCATGACGAATTTAATAACCGTCCTGAATAAGCTCAAACTGCCGGCCGAGCCGCGAGGTTATATATCCGGCCCGAGATTGATCCGGCTCCGGATCAAGCCAATCCTGGAAAAAGGGGCCACGGTCAGGAAAATAATGAACAAAGCCGAGGACCTGCAGGTGGCCCTGTCTCTGAAATCCGCTCCCTTGATTCGAGCCCAAGCCGGGTATTTGAGTCTGGATGCCCCCCGCAAGTTCACCGTCCCCCTGACCCTCGGGGAACTGTGGGAAAAAGGCCTGAGGAATCGCCCCATATCCAGTGTAGCCTTTCCCATGGGTCTTGAGGTTGACGGGACGGTGTCCTGGGCCGACTTGACCAACCCCACCATGACTTCAATCTTGGTCGCGGGCACCGCCGGGAGCGGCAAGTCCATCTTTTTACGTTCCGTGGTCATCGGTTTGGCCCTTAACGCCGGCCCGGACCAAGTCAGAGTGACCCTGATCGATCCCAAGCGAGTCACCTTCACCGACCTAACCGGTCTGCCTCATCTAGCCGGTCCCATTATCATGGATTCGCCTCCGGCCCTGGAAGCCTTGGAATCCCTGGTTGAAGAAATGGAAAGACGTTACCATCTTTTCGAATCCGAATCCGTAGCCGATATTACTTTATATAACCAACGCCGTCCCCTGCTCCCTCACCAGGTGGTCATCATCGATGAATACGCCGACTTGATCATTGACAAAAAAACAAAGCCTGAAGCCGAGTCTTTCATTCAGAGGCTGGGGCAAAAAGGACGGGCCGCCGGTATTCATCTAATCCTCGCCACTCAACGACCGGACGCCAAAGTGGTTACGCCATTGGTCAAGGCGAACTTACAGCTCAAAGTCGCCCTTAAAGTGACTTCCGCCGCTAACAGCCAGATCGTCCTCGACGAGCCTGGCGCGGAACGATTAATGGGTAACGGCGACATGCTTGTCGGCGGCGCCATCCCTCTGGCGAGGCTTCAAGGTGGGATTCCCACCAAAACGGAAATCCAAGCGGCCATCGCCGGCCGGGAAGCCTTCGGGAGCGCCTAGATGCGGAACCGATTTTGAAGATATCCACTCCATGAACTGAAGAAACTTTTTTGCACTGTCAAGTGATTAACTATCAGACATTGTTAGTATTTTAATATCATGCCGCGCAAAGGCGACCAGAGGTGAATAAGCCATGAACGACAAACGCATATTGGTGGTCGAAGACGAAGAGATGATTGCCGACTTAATAAAACGCATGCTGACCGCCCAAGGCGTCGACGTCGTCTGTCTGACCAACGGCGAATCCGCTTGGCGCCTGCTTTCCGATAAGAGCGAGAAATTCCACACCATCCTG
>JADFXS010000396.1 GCA_015233515.1 Deltaproteobacteria bacterium
CCCGGCTTCATCCATCTCCGCCTGTTCGTAAAACAACGCCCCTTCCCCGTACTTGTATGATCCTTTGAATACATGACAATCACAAGGGCCGACGTTTTCTCGGAAATAATCCAATGTGGCCGCCACGTCATATTTTCTAAAAGCGGTTTCCCGGCGTAAAAGTTTTTTGGTATGAGTGAAGTCGCCGAGACAGCTACCTTCGTACTTGATTTCATGAAACAACATCGGCCGGAACATCTCCCAGTCCGGGTTGGGTCCGATTTCCAAAACCTTTCCCACATGCTCGCGAATATTCTGCACGTTATGTGATTCCGCCATCTGATAATATAAATGATCGTGCAACCATTCCAGGACAACCGGTTCGCGAGCCCCGTCTTCCTCAGCCAGGATCTTGAAATGGACATTAGGACTGCCTTCACCATCCAGGACCGCCAGACAACTGCCGACCACACCTTCCAAGCGTTCCTTGACCGTCAGCCCTTCGGCCAGTTCCCAATAATTAATGGACGACCATAAGGCATCGATGAATGATCTCATCAATTGAATGGTTCTGGATCCATCCACCAATTTTTGATACTCCGCGGTCCGCCCTTGCTTTTTATAAGCCAGCGCCAAACGTTGAAGTATGGGAATACTATCCGGCAAAAATCGGATGGCCCGTTCCAAGGTCTCGGCCGCTTCCGGCCACATTTCTTTTTTTATAAAATAGTCGGCCAGGTTGGCCTGCGCATCCAGGCAATTTGGCTGGACATGGATGGCCTGCCTAAAGTGAAGAACCGCTTCATCCTCCCGGCCTAATTCGAGGCAAACCACGGCGAGATCGTTCCAGGCCTGACCGTCATCCGGGACTTGTTCCACGGCGGTCTGAAAACAGGAAAGGGCTTCCGGCATACGGCCCTGAGCGAATAATTCTTCTCCCTTGCTTACCCATTCGTTCATATGTGATTCCCCTTGATTCGAGAGATCAACCGGCTGAGCCTGGTTACAATCAATTTAAGCAATTTTAATACCAACACAAAAAGAAAACCCGGGACTAGCCCGGGTTGGAAGACAGAGTTATATAAAAATACGGCGGTTAAATGGTTTCGCTTAAATGAGTGCTCAGGATTTTGTCAGCCACCTTAGCGCCCTGGACATTATAAGTCCCGGCCTCCACCTGGGCCTTGATGTTTGCCACTTTTTCAGCCCGGCTCTCAGGCGCCGCCCGGACCAGCTCTTGAACTCGAGCTATTTGCCGGGAACGATCGGACAAACGAACCGTGTCTCCAGTCGTTGTCTCTGGAGCTTGTTCCGTCTGGGTTTTGTTTCTGGTCTCCTGGTCGGTGACCTTGGTATCGCCAGCATAGGGATTCGTCTTGGAACCGGTCAAATAATCTGTTACTTTCATGGCTTACCCCTTAAGCATGTTCCGATCTACTATTTCTTCAGTGAGCTTGGTCAAACGGGCATTCAAGCGATCGGAATCTTCTTTATCCAGGTTCTTTTGCACCTGGCCGGTTTGAGGATCAAGGGCTTGAAACTGAAACTGGCCGGTACTCTTATCAAAGGTCGCCTCTAAAGGCTGACCATATTCATCGCTCAAGGAAGATATCACTTCCTCGGTCATGTTGGAAGCATCCCGGCCTTGAGAAGCCAAGGCATTCATTATTTCCGTAGCCACTCGCTCAACTACCAGATTCCGCTTCGCTTCCGCCGAAATATTGACCTTATCCACGGATTCGCCGCTTCCGCTCGAACCGGTTTTGTTTAACCGAAGACCGCGCTTCAGCTGTTTGCCGTAAGTCCGGATGACGTTATGGACCTGATATGAAGAGATAGTCATGTGCTACTCCGTCATCCTTATTATCGGTCTTTGGAATGGAAATCTTTAGAAGAAAATTTCCGGCCGTTTAATTTTATTCAAATTTTACTTTACTTCACCATCAATTGCCAAGCTAGCTTGAAGATACATATTTCACTATATTCGAACCTCGAGGCACATAAATCCTTGCTGCAACGCTTGTTTCACGGTGGGAAGGTCCCACACCCAACGGTTTGCGCGAACTCGTGTTCTTGTTAACTATAGCATCAATGTTCATTTCGTTTATGGCTCCGGGCACTGCCCGGTGGCTCCTCGACGTATGATCAATACGCCTGCGGGCCAAAATCGCTCCAACTGCGAGTTTCGCTAAGGATTTCTGCGCCTAGTCCGCGATTAGGCGGTAGATTAAAAAAAACGACCTTTTACTGTTCCAAACCGTCCAGCCAGGTCCAGGTCTTGGCCAAACCGCTCTTGAAAGATACTTGTGACTTGAACCCCAGATCTTCTTTAGCCCGATCCACCATGGCCCATGAAGCATATACATCTCCCGGGCGCGGTTGTTCAAATTGAGGATTCAAGTCATGCCCGGTCAACTCTTCCAGGTTTTTAATCATGTCCAGCAAAGTCACGGCCCGACCGGTCCCGATGTTATATATCGGTCTGGAGTTGATTTTAGTTAAAGCCGCCAAATAATTCGCGGCCACCACATCGGAAACGTATATAAAATCGCGACGTTGGCCACCATCACCGAAGATGACCGGCGCGAGCCCGCGCCTGGCTTTTTCCAGGAATATGGAAATTACCCCTGAATACGGTGAGGATGGATCCTGCCTGGGGCCGTACACATTAAAATAACGGAGGCTGACGATGTCCAATCCGTAAAGGTTTTGAAAAATAGCGGCATAATGTTCCCCTAGGAGCTTATGAGCGGCATACGGACTGTCCGGGCAAGGTTTCATGGTCTCATCGTGGGGCGGCGTCGATATATTGCCGTAAACCGCCGAAGAACTAGCATAAACCACCCTTTTCACCCCGGCGTCCCTGGCGGCCAAAAAAACATTCAAGGTTCCCAGGTCGTTTATTTCCGCGCTCAAAATCGGATTGGCCACACTATCGGGGACAGCCACCAGAGCGGCATGATGGAAGACCACGTCCACTCCGCGAAAGCATTGCCGAAGCAGTTCCTGATCCCGGACATCTCCTCGAACCAAATCAATATGATCCAAGGAAGAAGTCAAGTTTTCCATATGGCCGGTGGAGAAGTTGTCCAGGACGACAACCCGCCAGCCACGTCTTACCGCTTCATCCACTAAATGAGAGCCGATAAATCCCGCGCCGCCGGTAATTAAACAACGAATAATGCCGCCTCCTCACCACCTGATGCCCGATCCATTCTCAACTTGGGGGACCGATAAACCGTTCTTAGCCTAGTTCCTATACAATTATGAAGCCAAACCCGGAAAAAAACCAGAAAAGAAAATTGCCGATGCGGTTCACCTGAATAAGACCTTCACTTTCCGCCCAATAATCATGGTCATGGCTGAGGGAATGTG
>JADFXS010000032.1 GCA_015233515.1 Deltaproteobacteria bacterium
CGCCACTAGCAACAATTCCGAATTTCATCGTTTTCTGGCGGAAAAGGAAGAAGCGTATTGTTGGCCGCGAGTGACATTTTGCCCTCCCTAGGATCCTAAGTCAGGGATATGGCGGTAGTCCGCGGACTATCCCCGCGCACCTGACTTGATATTTCCCGTTTGATTACTCTTTAGAATAAATATATCATCCGCCTCGCGTACCGTCAACGGGGCCTCGGAAACATTATTTTATCCGTGGGAAAAATAATAATCCGAACGCAATTTTATCTGCACGGCATCTGCCATTTTTTGGTATAGTCTAACGATAAACAATCCATTTATTTTTCTTCACGGACAGGAGACGGCCATGAAATACGGAGCCAGAAACACGATAAAAGCCAAGGTGAAATCCGTAAAAAACGGCGATATCATGTCTTTAATCAAATTTGAAGTCACCACGCCCACGGAGATGGCCTCTGTCCTGACGACCGAATCGGTGGAAGCCATGCAGCTTAAAATCGGGGACGAAGTGGAGTTGATCATCAAGGCCATACACGTGCTGCCGGTAAAAGAGTAAACAAATTGATTGATGAGTCCCGACTTACAAACAATTAAGACCATAACCATGCGATTTACCGCCAGATTACGCTTAACACCCTTAATATGAGGCATACTTGGGGAACCCGGGTGGTTCCCTGAATATCACTTCGCCGCTTCCATGCCCTGACCTAAAACCTCTTTGACGTCAACCCGCATGTCATGGCATGGCGGTGAGACGATGAGGAGGTTTCATCTTGCGATTCTTCTTTAAATACTAGCCGATCAAACAAAACTTGGCAGAGGTCGGTCTTGTCGGCCGGACTGTAACCCTCTCCGACTACCTTGGCGCATAGTGTCGTCGAGTTCCATTTTGCTCGGCGGACAGGGTTGTTAACGGCCTCGTTAGACAAGGTCGTGACCGGGGAATCTTATTTCAACGAAAATATGAACTTTTACAGGAGTAAATCATGCCTTCACCGTATGAAACCATGTGGAAAGAGCTTGGCCTTGACTTGGCAGCCCACGATAAACTTTTGGAAGTCCTGGGACAAGGGTATGGACAAATCTTCCTGACCCAGAAGGATCGCCCTCAAGGAATGGATTATTTTAACTTTGTCATGTCCGAAGTTCATGGGCTGCGGATCAAGGAATTGCTGGACGGAAAGCAAAACGGCGTCAAGATTGTCGGTTCATATTGTGTGTTCGTTCCCGAAGAACTAGTCCGCGCCGCCGGAGCCACCCTGGTGGGTCTATGTTCGGGCGCGGATTTCGCCATGGATGAAGTCGAATCCCTGCTGCCGCGCAATACTTGCGCTCTGATCAAGTCATCCTTCGGGTTCAAACTGGGAAAAGTATGTCCGTATTTGGAATCAGCCGACCTGATCGTCGGCGAAAACACCTGTGACGGCAAAAAAAAGTCATACGAAACCATGAAGACCCTAACGTCCAATTTTTATGTGATGGACTTGCCGCAGATGAAAACGGGCGAAGGCAAAGCGTTACTTAAAGCCGAATATCAACGTTTCGCCAAGGCGCTGGAAGATTTGACCGGAAAGGCCATTACCTTGGAAAGCCTGCGGAAGGCCATTGAAATCGTCAATAAAAAACGTCAGGCGATTTATCGCCTGTCCCAACTTCGCACCGCTGACCCGTCTCCGATTTCCGGGTTGGATGCCCTACTCATCAACCAGGTCTTTTTCTATGATGACCCCATCCGCTTTACCGACTCGGTCAATAAAATCTGTGATGAACTTGAGGAACGTGTCAGAAAAGGAACCGGCCCTTTCCCCAAGGGAACGCCGCGCTTGTTGATTTCGGGTTGCCCCATGGCCGTGCCCAATTGGAAACTCCCCTGGATCATCGAATCAGCGGGCGCGGTGATTGTGGGTGAGGAATCATGCGTCGGCGAACGAGGCACTCGTAATTTGGTGTCCGATACGGGCCAAACTGTGGAAGACCTGTTCGACGCCGTCGTGGATCGGTATTTTCAAGTGGATTGCGCCATTTTTACGCCCAATCCGGATCGGTTACAGCATATTGAGGAAATGTATCGTAAGTATAATGCCCAAGGGGTAATTCATTACAGCCTCAATTTTTGCCAGCCCTACCAGATGGAAAGCATCCCGTTGGCCAAAAAACTCCAGGCCCAGGAAATCCCGACCCTCGCCTTGGAAACTGATTACAGCCAGGGGGATATCGAGCAGCTAAGAACACGTGTCCAGGCTTTTATCGAAATAATCAAATAAATATAAGTGAAATCGAGGCTCTACTAAAAAGCCTGGCGCGTTTTTCCGAGAAGATGATCATCATATCCAGCTATGAGGACGGGCAATCCACAACAATCGACACCCGTCGAATCGGGCCCGGACTGATCTTCGAACGACTCTGGAGAGAAACCGGGCGCCAGGAACGGATCAAGGCCTTGCTTGGTGATCGTCAGTTTCAGTTTGATATGGAACGAGCCATCTTTCTGACCGTCCTCCATCGGTTGATGCGACCTGGTTCAGACCGGCAAGGTGACCACTGGCGGGAAGACTATCGGATAGCCGGTGTGGAGGGGGTGGTCAACCCGCCAATAACCAACAAGACGGACCCATCCCCCCTTAAGTTTAGGAACTGATGGTGGAGGGCCGCCGCTACATCGTCTGCCACAACGAAGAGCAGGCAGTGTAATATACCTTTTTTATAGAATTATTTTTTTGTCGCTTTAGAAGATGGGTAAGGCATTTTTGCTAACAAAATTCAGGCAGGGGGTTGAGGAAGGTTGATAGGGAAATCGAAACGAACAAAAAATAGTGTTTGATACTCTCTTGACTCAGCTATAATGGACCCGGATAATCCGGGCAAGTCTGGGGTTGAGGAAAAACTCGATCGACGTGGTTTCAGCGGATTTGGGGTGCAAACAGGGCATAATCAAATAACCTCGGCAGAGGAAATGAAGCATTTCCAACTAAACTTGGGAACCGCTGTTGAAGGAAGCTGGAGCTTCCAGGCTTTTCCTAGCTCCCAAGCTGGAGCTTGGGAGCTAGCTGGAACTCATTACCTAAATGCGGCGCTGTAAAAACCGACATTTTTATATTAACTTGATAAGGATTCAGGCAAATGATCGAATGCGCGGCTTTCCGACTAATAAGCTATGTGCTAACGCGCTATCTCCTTACAAAGACTTCCACGGATCATCTTTTCTTAAACAATGATCTGACTCAACGGCAACAAGATTTCCGAATCCCACCAGCCTCGTTGCCATAGAACCATGCAATCCTTTCCGCTGCACTTCCCTCGCGCCTTGAGTGTATTTTCCATCGAAAACAACCTCGTGATTTTCCACGCCCATAGTTTACGTTATTGGGCGCTCAACTCCATGGCGCGGCGAATTTTCGAAGGGCTGTACCGGGGCGATACGGTTGACATCGTTGCCCAGGATGTGGCAAGTGCATTTTCCTTCATGCCGATGGATGCATTGCATATCGTCGAAAGCACCATCTCTTCATGGCACAGCTCTGGGTTACTTCTTGATGGAGATACCCTGGAAGCTCAGATGTTGTCCAATACGACGGATACGCCTGGTGCATCCATTGTCCGCCACGCGGATGAGCGGACTGGCACTGTCGACCATCTGCGACCGGCTTCGGACATCCCTTGTTACGATTATGCGATCGAGGAAGTTTCCTTTCGTCTGATCCTTGAGGATCCGCTCTTTGCTCGGATCCACCTTCCGCTTTTTGCACAATACCGCACCGGGCCTGTTTCGGACGACGCGTTGTGCTTGAGCCTGCGGCGCGAGGAAGCCGCCTACCGCCTTTGCCGGGACGGCTGCGTCATAGAATGGACCGAGAGCTACGATATTGTTTCCACCAAATTCATACAGACCCTGGTGGGGCACGTCTGCGGGCTCGAAGCCTATGCCGCCGTCTTCCATGGCGCGGCTGTGGTCGTGGGTGAGGCGCTCTACCTCTTTCCGGGCAAGACCGGATCAGGCAAGAGCACTCTGGCCGCCGCCTTGGTCTGCTCGGGATTTACCTGCATCAACGACGACACACTCTTCGCCAGAGCCGACGACGAGAGGTTTTTTTCCCTTCCCCTGAGTATCAAACTGCGCCAGCCGAGTTGGCCGTTGATTGCGCCGATATATCCCGGGATCGATCGCCTGCCCGTGACCGATCTGCCACAGTCCGCCGTTAAATTTTTTCCCGCGCCCCGTCTTCCCTTACAGCAGTTGCGCAGCGGGTTCGTTCTAAAGGGGATATTTTTCCCGACGGTCGTCCCTGCCGCGGACGACACCTCAAACGGGGACGCCGAGGCCGCCTGCCCGCGCCTTTCGGCTACCGAGTCCTTCGTCCGCCTGCTCGAGGGGGCGACGTGGATCGCGCCCGAACCTGAACGGATGGGTCGGATTTTAGCGCTGATCGAGAGGACGCCGGCCTTCGAATTGCGCTACACCACTCTTGACCAGGCGTTAATCATGATCAAGGACAAGCTTAGACCATGACCCCATGGAAAGCCTTCTGCTTTCTGTACGCCTGCCTGTCCGACCGGGATGCGGAGGCGGGGACGGAAGACATTCTAACAACCCTTCTGTCTACCGGGGCTGTCCATTGGGAAGCCGTGCTCCGAGTGGCGGATCGCGAAGGTTTGCTCCCGGCCCTTTATTGCGCGCTGCGAGACAAGGGACTGCTCGCCTACCTGGCAGACGATGTGCGGGAACTGCTCGCCGAGATACACCGGCTCAACAGCGTTCGCAACGGGCATATACTCACGACGATGACCTCGGTCAACGAACTGTTTGTCAAGGCCGGCCTCAGGCCTGTCTGGCTCAAAGGTGGGGCTTACTTGGCTTCAGGCGTATTTTCCGACCCCGGCGAGTTCATCATGCTTGACTTGGATGTCCTGGTTCCGAAAAACGAAGTGACCAATGCGGCCAAGGCTCTGGAAGCCGACGGCTGGACGCCGGGGAGGACGATTTACCCTCCTGACCACCACCACCTCGTCCCCTATTATCACCAAGACCACTTAGTCAGGATCGAAACGCACTTTGACTTGACCCTCGAATGCAACCGGCATCTTCTACCGGCCGCTTCGCTGCTGGCCAATGCCGTCTCCGGAAGCAGCAAGGTTCCGGACCTGTTAGTTCCCTCTCCGACGCACATGGCCTTGCACCACATCATCGAAGCCTTCATAAACACCCCGGCCGGCACCGGGAGGCGAAAATACCTTTCGTTTGCACGAATCGTCCGTCGTTTCGGCGATCGCCTCCACTGGCCTTCTCTGGTCGGCGCCTTTACCGGGGAAAACGACGCCCAAGTCATGGCGGACGCGCTGTTGACCGTGGAATTCCTCTTGGCTAGACGCATCCCGGAGGCGTTCCGCCCTCATCCGCTGCTGCACCTGGCCTGGACCTCTCGTCTTTGGGCCGAGCTGGTCCCTTTCCTGCACGAAGGCTTGCTCCCCACGGGTGTGGAAGTTGACCCCGCTTCCGCGCAAATCCATTCAGAATTGGAGAAAAGCCGGCGTCAGCTTGAATTGTATTCCCGGACCGACACGGCTCTCCTGGCCCTAACCTCGAACTGCTTGACGGCTTTGGAGAAAAGCCGGCGTCAGCTCCAATTGCATTCCCGGACCGACACGGCTTTCCTGGCCTTAATCTCGAACTGCTTATCGGCGTTGGTTCGACTCTTGCCCAGGAAGTCCCTGCCCTGTTTCGTCGTCAGTGGTGTGCAAAAGCGTGTCCAAGCCCTCCGGGATTTCTCCCTTCCCGAGCGGCGGGCTATTCTGAAAAGGCTGTTCAGTCTTACCTGGTGGAGTAAAAAGATACATGATCTAGCCGGATACCGGCGCGGCAGACCCCGAGCGTGAGTCGTTTCCCGGCGGATAGGACGAGTACTTATATTGTTGCCACACCAGCGTGCCGAGGCTTGTCCTGCAAAGATCGTCGGCATAAAAGGCCGCGTTGAATGCCGGATTCCGGTCCGCGATCGGCGTTGACAATATCAGGCCCATCTGGTAACAAACACTCTTATGGGTTTAGGCACAGTTCGTGGTTTTTAGGCATTTACTATGTATTTTTGCGAGGTGCTCCATGAATAATGACCAAGAAGAAAAAGACCACAGCTCTCCCGCCGATGATTCGATGCTCAAGGAACCCCTTAATCGTCGGGCCTTTATCGAGCGCTTCGGGGCCGGAGCCGCGATCGCCGTCGCGGCGACCTTGGTCCTGCTTACGACACCTAAGGCTATGGGAAATTCGTCGAATTAATTTCTTGACAAGGTATTTTTCCGCTAGAAGCGGTTCCTCTCCATCGCATATACTACACCTAGACGAACACCTTGATATGATGGTCGAACGACCTGTTATCAATAGTGGGATGAACCCCGCGGCTACAGGTCTTCAGCCGCTCGGCGGCGAAAACATTTACCTTCATTTTGCGTAATATGCGGCTAGCGTTGCTCGTTTGCTTGTTCCCAAGCTCCAGCTTGGGAACAAGCCCTAAATTTAAATAAACTCAGCCTATGGACTGGCGCCGAGTTGTCTCAATACGTTATTCTCGATCATGTCCGTCCAGGACCGCCCTGATGGTTTCCGCCATTTCCTTAACAATGAACGGCTTTAATATCAAGCGCTTGATACCCATGGCCGACAATTTATCAGTCGATGTCAGTTGATTGAAACCGGTACAGAGCAAGATCGGCATTTCAGATCGAATTTTCAGTATTTCCTTGGCCAGCTCGGACCCGGTCAGATGCGGCATGGTTTGGTCGGTAATCAGCAAATCAAAATCATAAGGGCGCTCTCTGAACAAGGCCAAGGCTTCCCGGCTGGAGGTCAAGCCGGTGGCTTGATAGCCCAAATGCTGCAAAATATCCATTCCCACTCTGACAATGGCATCTTCATCGTCAACCAAGAGAACGCGTTCCACCCCGCGAGGCAATGTTTTGATCTCCGTTTCCGGTTGTTCCGCCGCCTCGTTTACGCTTAACGGAAGGTAGACGCGAAAAGTCGACCCCTTTCCCACCTCGCTGTAGACACTTATTTTGCCGCCGTAGCTCTTGACTATCCCATAAACCACGGAAAGCCCTAAGCCCGTGCCTTCCCTTTGGTTCTTGGTCGTGAAAAAAGGTTCGAATATTCGTTCCTTGAGAGCATCATCCATGCCACATCCGGTATCCCGGACCATCAAGCAGGCGTAAGGGCCGGCCGCCAATCCTTCAAATGGGAAACATATCGGATAATCAAGTTGTTGTAGGGATAACCCAACCTGCAAAATGCCTCCGCGCTCTTGCATGGCGTGGGCGGCATTCGTGCACAAATTCATTAGAATTTGCTGTATCTGAGTCGGATTACCATGGATGGTGAGAGGTTGATCGTCAATGTCATGAATGAGTTCAATAGTGGTCGGCAAAGAGGACCTTAAAAGTTTTAAAGCATCTTGGATAATGGGAGCCAATTGAATCGGTTTGAAATTGTTTTCGCCGCGGCGGCTGAATTCCAGTATCTGCCTGACCAGGTCTTTGGCTCGCATCCCGGATTTGAGAATTTGATCCAAATTGTCTCTCTGTTTCCGGATGGAGCCTACGTTCATCATGGCCATTTCGGCATTGCCGATAATGGCGGCGAGGATATTGTTGAAATCGTGGGCGATGCCGCCGGCCAGTGTCCCGATGGCCTCCATTTTTTGAGATTGCCGGAGTTGGTTTTCCAGTTTTTGCCTTTCTTCTTCCGCTTGCTTGATTTTGCTGATGTCGCGACCGACAAAAACAATATGCGAACTGCCCTTTAAGGAAATCAGCCGCGCCGATAATAGCGCGGTCACTACGACGCCGTCTTTCCGTCTGACCTTTATTTCCAGGTTATCGAAACAACCTTTTTCTAAAAGAATTTTTTTTAAGTGAGGTCTTTCCCCGGGAATGACAAATTCTCCGATCTCCTCGCTTGATTTGCCGATGACCTCTTCGCGGGTGAAACCGGTCAGAGCGGTGTATCCATTATTGACGCTGACGTATAGGTCGTCTTCCAAATGGACCAGACCTATCGAGTCCGGACTGGTATCGAAAATAAGCCTGAAGAGTTCCTCACTTTCCTTTAAAGCTTCTTCGGCCGCTTTACGCTCGGTTATATCGTTCAAAAGCACCAGGTGCCTGTTGCCGATGTCCGTGCCGAACATCTCAACTATACGCGTTGAACCATCCTTGCAAACCATTTTAAACACTTGTGGAGTAATATCCGTCTGCTCCCGCGTGGCCGCTTCCACGGCTTTTTGCCAGATGGCTGAAACTTCCCGACGATATTTTTCATCAGGATAAGCCGATCGCCACCAAGTTTCCAGGTTCGGAATATCGTCGACCGTGTAGCCCAAAACCGCGGTAAACCGGTCGTTCACATATTCGATATCGTGATATTCATTGCTGATGACTATCGGGATAGGGGAGTGCTTGGTCAGCAGTCTAAAATGCTTTTCACTCTGACGCAAGGCCGCGTCTATTTTCTTCTGTTCGGCCATGATCTTGGCCAGTTTTAGATTGCTCAAGCTCAGTTTGGAAATCATATCCGTGAATTTGACCAAAAAATCCATCTGGATATCAGCTTGGTCACGGCTGATGCGCGGCACGGCTCGCAAGGCGGTCAGGTACGCTTCCGGATCAAAACCATATCGAGCCGCCTGGTCGGCGAATATCTCTATATTCAGATCTTGATCGTCATATAAAAATTGGCCGGTATAGATATTGCCGACATATTTTCCGCCGATATACAAAGGGGTCACGACGTCCCAAAGGTTGTTCTTGCACTGGTAAGCCACATATTCGCCTTGTCGGACATTCTGAGCCAGAAAAAGATCACTTTCGGTGCAATATTTAGAGCACAACGGATGAACACGGTGGAATTTGGTGCAGATATCCCGCCAGCCGGTGGCCACCAGCACATTCCCTTTGAGATCGAGAATCGCCGTGGCGATATTGGTCGACTTGGTATAATCGTCCAACATGGATTGAATGGCCGGAGTGTCGAGGATGTTACCCAAGTCCTGGTCTTCGATATCAATATCCGGAGAAAGAATTGAATCCAGCTTTAACCTCAATCGCTCCTGACTAACCTTCACGGCTTCTTCGGCCCGTTTGAGTTCGGTGACATCCAGATTCGCACCGTATAATTTGACGGCCTGGCCGAGAGCGTTTCTAAAAATAAAAAAACGGACCATGAAATGGCGAACTTCGCCATTTCGGCAAATAATTCGGTGCTGAAACTGCTTAATGTAATGTTTGACCGTTGAGGAGAGGGCGTTGGCGATTTCTTCATTTACGATGCGTACTTCATCCGGATGGGCGAATTTGCGGGCGTAAATCTCAGTCGACATGGAATAGCCGCCTTCATTCTCGACCGTCGTGCCGTACAGAGCATAAAATTGATCATTAAAGGTAAACAGCTTGGAGGAGACGTCATATTCCCAGTGCACCAATTTAGCCAGACCCATGGCTAAAGATAGCTGAGCCTGGCTGGTAGCCAAGTCTTCCTTGACATTCTTTTGGCCGGCGTGCTCGGCTTCCAATTCGGCAACACGTCGACGAAGCGATTCCAATTCGGCAGCCACTTGTATTTTATCGGCCATGTGCTTTATTCTCCGACAAGGCAAAAAATTTATTATCTGCCATTGTTACAAGGCGATGACTCCCATTGGCGAGGAATCCGTTACCGGTTATGATCTCTTGCGCTAACTTCGGCTCCTGCTTGGTGACAGGAAAGTCAAAGCCGCCGGATATCCTTTGTATCGCATATATTGAATAAGTATGAAGGTAATTCATTAAAGACGCAAGTACCGAACATGCGGACACGCGCACTCCCTGCAGCTTGCCGTGGGGTTAGCGCGCAAAAAAATTAAAAGACACTAGTCCTTTACATGCCAAAGTTTCCTCGCGGTTCACTGCGTGAAACTTCAATTTTCAAGAGGCGAGGAGCGTTAGAGACGCTGTCACGAACTTGGCTTATTTGCTTTTTTCGTCTAGGACCGCCCGGATTTTGTATAATAAATCGTTCAACTGATAAGGTTTCCCGACATATCCAGCCGCTCCGGCTTTCAGAGTGTTTTTCATTCGACCGTCAGCCGAATATCCACTTGATATCAATATTTTAGCTGATGGATCAACCAGAAGGATCTCCTGCAAGCATCGGTAACCACCCATGCCGGGCATGCCGATGTCCAGAAGGACTAATTTGACTTTATCGCGTTGAGCGATGAAAATTTCCAGAGCCTCTTCGCCACTAGTCGCGGTAATAACCTTATATCCAAAGCGCTTAAGCCCCGTGGACGCGGAATCTCTGATTGACGTTTCATCGTCCACTAAAAGGATGGTTTCGGTTCCGCCTATAGGTAATTGTTCCTCTGATGAACTATCCGAGGTTATCTCCTTTTGTTCAATGGCGGGCAGGTATATCTTGAAGGTCGTCCCTTGGCCGATCTCGCTGTAGCAATTGATATAGCCCCCGTGGCCTTTGACGATACCGTAGACGGAAGCAAGCCCAAGTCCGGTTCCTTTACCGATCTCCTTAGTCGTGAAGAAGGGATCGAAGATATGCGGTATGGCTTCCTGGCCTATACCCTGTCCGGTATCCGTAACAGTCAATAAAACGTAATTACCCGGAGTTGCGCCGAGGTAATTGCCGGCGGACTCTTCGCCCAGGGTGATGTTCCCTGTTTCAATAATCAATTTTCCACCGTCCGGCATAGCGTCGGCGGCGTTGCCGCCCAAGTTCAGAAGAATCTGTTCGATCTGAACGGGATCAGCCTGGATCATCCATAAGGGACTGCCAGGATGGAATTCTATATTGATCATCTTTGGGATGGTTCGTTCCAGTAGCCCGCTGGCATTTTCGACTTCCTGGTTGAGGTATAAAGGGCGGCGTTCGGTTTCCACCTTACGGCTGAAAAGGAGCAGTTGCTTGACGAGTTGAGCCGCTCGTTCAATCGCTTTTTCGATTGCTTTAAGTCTCCGGTATTCCGAATCCGTCTTTGTTTTATTCATGAGCAATAAAGAGGTGTATCCGCTGATCGCCTGGAGCAGGTTGTTGAAGTCATGGGAAACACCGCCGGCCAGTCGGCCAATGGATTCCATCTTCTGGGCATGAACCAGTTGGGCTTGCAGCTTTTTCTCTTGTTGTTCCGCGCGCTTTTTCTCGGTGACGTCAAGGACTGTCCCGATGGCCGCGGGTCTTCCTTTAAATAATATTGAGGCGCCGTAGATCTCAACGTCAATTAATTCTCCATATTTTTTAACGCATTTGGCGGTATAATGAATCGATTCGGCTTGTCCTGACAATCGCTTAATCACCGCTTCCTGGACCTTATTTAAATCCTCAGGGTGGATCAAATCCCGGAACCTCATATTATCCGAACATTCCTCCACCGTGTAGCCGAACATCTGAGCAAATTTAGGGTTTGCATACTTCAATACATCATCCTGAATCATATATATGCCGACAAAGGATTGTTCGGAGAAATTTTTAAATTTGATCTCGGATTCCCGCAGCGCCTCCGCCGCCCGCACACGCTCGGTGATGTCCAGGTGCTGTATAACGGCATTTGTGACCTTGCCGTCGCTATTTTTCAATGGTGAAATCAGGACTTCTAAAATGACAAACGCCTTATTCCTAAGATTGAGTTGCTGAAGTTCACGGGTGTTGTATCTAAGAGTAAATTCAGCCGTTTCACCACGCTCGAATACAGCTTGAACAAGAGGCATGAACCCATGACGCTCCACGATATCGTCCTTGAGCACGTTGTACTTGCCCACAACGTCCGCATCCATGATATTGAGCAAATTCCGGCAGGCTTGGTTGATTTTTATAAGTGTGCCGTTCTCGTCCGAAATCCATTGAGCACAAGGACTCTGATCAAAAATTTTTTCCAGAAAAGCCTCGGAAGTCTGTAATCTATCCTGCACCCGCTTTCGTTCAGTGATGTCGCTCACCGCGAAATGATACAAAAGCGCGTCATCAACGTCCCGCACGATGGCGGTTTCCAGCCGGGCCCAGAAATGAGACCCATCCCGGCGCAACATCCTCATCTCGCCACCCAGGGATTTGCCTGTTTCAAGAAGTTGCCGTAAATGATTGTAGTAACCGCCCTGATCTTCAGGATAGATGAAACGGATTAATGGCTGTGACTTGAGAGCAAATCGCTCCACTCCCAAAAGGTTGGCGCCGGTAAGATTAGCATCTAATATTAAACCTTTTTCACTGACGGTGAAATACCCTACCAGGGCCAGATCAAAGAGGTTGAAATATTTGGCATGGGCCGCGTCGAGTTCCTCTTGAGCCCGTTGCATTTCCTCCTTCTGCATCTCCAATTCGATTTGGTGCACTCGCAGCTCGTGAACCAGTCGTTGGGTTTCATCCGTGGACATGACCTCAAGATTATCCGTCGAGCCGGCGTTTTTTTCCCGAATCTTCTCTTCGGTCTGACGGGGTAGTCCTACGTCGTCTTCAGGTCGGTTATCCTTGTTGGTCATCGTGGACCTCTCACAATTTCAAGAATTGTTTTTTTCCATTGCTCCGCTGAGTCTTGAGGCCGGTGTTCGGCGATATCAGTTGAGGCTTAAGAGAACCACCCTATTGTGGAAAGGAATATTGGTCAAGGGAGAGAGGAAAACACCTGTCATCACTCTTGTTCCGCGAGAGTCGAAATTGAAATACTCCGTATTAAAAAATCAAGCAATTACCGTGTCGAAAAAAGGATTAGAAAAAATACAGTTTAATCCTTTATCTCTTTCCGTAACCTTTGTCACTATGGTGTTATCGAGCATTGGCGCGATCTGCTTTGGCCAAACTGTCCTATAATAATATGATTATGGCATGGAATATGACAAACGCAATAGGCAAAGAGCCTACCTTTCGGATCGTGAATTCAGGCGAATTACCGGCTTCGTAATTGCTGCTCGATTTTTTCGTCCCTGGCAGAAAGCTAATTAATCTTGTTTTCTTTAGGGCGGAGGCTACAATTCGTTCACAAACTTTTCACTACGCAGGGGAAAGGCCATGATCAAAAATCTATTCCGGATATCATTAACACTGATGATGTGCCTGACCTTAGGTTGCGGCATGGACCGAGGTCTAGGCCTGAGCACTCGTCCGTTGATGACGATTCGTGTCGACGATGCCGAAGCCGAGATTATCGCATCCGCCGAGGGCTGGCACACGGCCGCCCACGCCGCTCCTGAATACCGCTGGGTGCCCTCCGCCAACCGATGGTACTTGGCAACATCCTTGATGGTCCGCAAGAACGGAGCGGCAGGCGAGTCCGCGCGAGGCTGGGAAGTCGCTTATATGCTGAACCAAGCCGTCGTGCACACCACGATCGGCAAGCAGGTGGGGAACTGCCAAGAAGCTCTCGCCGCCGCACTTCCATTTAACCAATGGTTGGCGATGGAGGCCAGGGACCCTGGGATTATCCGCTATGCTTATGAATCGGGACGAGAACGCGATGCTCTTCGCGCGATTCTTCGTAGCGGCATGCATGCCAATCTGTATGTGCCGATCGGTCGCGCCATACCGGGCCAACCTCAGAAACAAATCAACTATGGACCATTCTTCGAAACAGTGCAACAGGCTGTCGCTTTAGGAGCGCAAGGCAAACCTGACCTGGAGTCCGCCCTTTATACAATCCTTGCACCTGATCCTCGATTCGATACGCAAATTTGGGACTCATCCAATGTCCGGGAATTCCTGCTGTTGGCTCCGGACCCGCAGCGGAAACAGCCACTTATCGAACAGACCCTGTCCTATTGCACCCGAACCGATCTGCCCTATCCCTGCGCCCAGTGGCGGCTGGATATGATGGCCGGCCTTATCGGCGAGTCACGTGATTCAAAACTGTGCGACCGCGGTCTTAAATTCGCGGCGAAGCTGCTCGACCAACCTGGAGAAAAAAATGAAACCGAAAGCATAAAAAATCAGGCGTTCTATCGCGGTAGAGGTTAGAAACTCTGACGGGCGTCGCCTGAACATGCCATTTCAGCTGCTGACTATCTATGCTTAGTCACCACGAGTATGATAGATGAAGTCTTCAGCGCAAGATCAGAGATTTCGGCGCCGCCACCGATACAGGCCAGCCTGAGTGTCGGAAAAACACGTTAACAGAATCTGATTTTTCCTCTCTGAGCCAATTTCCCGCGCTCACCCTGACCCAATGAGAGGAAATCCGGGAGAGATCGGCGCAGGGAACTTCCCGCCAGGGCGGTTTGACCAGAGCCAGCGCCTGGTAATCAACGTCCCAGCATCGAGATAAACCGGTAGTGTCGGACTTGAACTTGAGAAACAGCATATCCGACGCGGCGCGCTGATCTTCCAGAATCTCGAAGCAGCAGTCGACATTTCGGTTGGCCGGCAGGGTGACCTCCGACCAAGATAGCCCATCCCGGCTTTTATAGAGGGTTGGGTAGGTCCCTTCGATCTGCCATTGGGTGACCAGCCAGAGAGTGTTGTCCTTATCCTTGAACATGGCTGTCGGGGCTCCGGGAAGGTAGAGGCCAGTGCTCCATTTACCGCTTTTATCGACCAGTACTGATAGAAAAGTATTCGAGAAATCACTTAAATAATCAGTCAGGCCGAGAAATAGCAGAAGCCGGTCAGGACTCAGTTCGAAGAAATCGTTGCTGAACAAAGGGGCTTGGTCTCTATTGTTTCCGGACGAAATCAATCGACCGCGTATCTGCTCCTGAATATCGGCTGGCAGGAGAAAGACTTGACCCGACCCGTAAGACGCGGTCGGCGGATTATCCTGGGCCTGGACTCGAGCCGGGAGAAACCAGGCTATTATGGCGATCTGAAGCAGAACCCAAACGTATTTTTCGACCTTAGACATGATTATCCAACATTTTCAGCCGGTAAACACAAATATTGAATATCCCCGCCGCAAGCTTCGGCGAATGCGCTCGCCTGGATGTTCAGTAAACCCATTGTAGGCCGCGTCACTAAAAAAGATCAAGAATAATTGGAGTTACTGCTGGAAACGGAAAGCCCCTATAATAATCAGAGTGTCCGATTATTAACGAGAAAATTCATCGTTTTCTTCTTGACAAGATATTGCTCCCCGGACCATAAGAAAGCGTTAATTTGAAGGACCAGTACCTCCAAAAAAGTTGGCCGATCATATGAGCATTTTTCAAGCAGTTGTTTATGGGCTGATCCAAGGATTGGCCGAATTTCTACCGATCTCCTCCTCCGCTCACCTCATCTTGGCGCCATGGTTCTTCCATTGGCAAGACCCCGGGCTCTCCTTTGATATTGCCCTCCATCTTGGAACTCTGATCGCCATCATCGCTTATTTATGGAAAGACTGGTTAGCGATATTTCTATCGGCCTTCGGTAAACCCATTCGAAACCGCCACAGACCGTTCTTTACCTCAACGTATAGACATTACACTAAAAATTATCTCTGGTTATTGGTAGCCGCGACCATTCCCGGCGCCTTGATCGGCTATCTGCTTGAACATTATGCGGAAAAAACCTTTCGCCACCCGCTTCTCGTCGCCTCGGCCTTGGGAATCATGGGCTTTATCCTTTACTTGGCGGATCGACGGACTCGAAGAACTAGAACCTTGGGGCAAGTGTCACTGGGCGATGCCTTGATCATCGGCCTGTCCCAAGCTTTCGCGATCGTGCCGGGAGTATCGCGATCCGGAGCCACCATCTCCGCCGCTCTTTTTTTAGGCCTGGACAGGGTCAGCGCGGCCAGGTTCTCTTTTCTGCTCTCCACACCCATTATCTTCGGCGCGGTGGTCTTAAAGCTGAACACCTTTATCCGAGCGGGTTTCGGCGTTCCGGAAGTCATCGGTATCGTGGTTTCGGCCATCAGCGGCTATATTGCGATCGCCGGACTGATCAAGCTAATCAGCCGCGTCAGTTATAAAGCATTTTTTCTTTACCGATTATGTCTGGCCTTAATAGTCTTTGCCGTCTATTTTTTGAGATAAAACAAGTAATTACACAACCATTCAATTTCATCTAATTTTTATCAAGACGTTGAGGAAACAATTATTAAAGCTCCCCGCAGCGGGCTAGCGTGAATGCGCTGGTCTGCACGTTCGTATTTCGCCATTACCAATGTAATTGTGAGATTGGTCCGGGATTCTGCAAGCCAGTGTAAATGCTTAAGGATTAATTCCTATTAAAATGAGAGTTTTTGCCTATTGCGTATTTACAAGGAACAGAAGTACCAAGATTATGAGAGTAACTCCCCAATTTTTCGTGTTGGCCAGTCAGGACCTGGAACATAAAGCATTGGGAATTGATAACGAAAACAGCTAAAAAAAGTCCACGTGGAAATTGCCGTATAGAATTAGAGTTATGCCGCTATTTCCCTAGCAACAAACCAAATACAGGCATCATTTTTGCACACCATAGCCAATAGTTATTTAACAACGTCAAATTTCAAAATCAACAATTGAGAATTAGATGTTTTTCCTTAGCGTGACGGTGGCATCCCTTGAAAATGCGATAAACAGCCGGTTCACAAGTTTAGTCGGAAAAATTGGGGGCAGTATGCAACCGACCCAAACCAGTAACCAACAAAGCCCACCCCAAGAACGTAGACAAAGCAAGCGGCGTTTTAGCGACCGGCGAACAATAGACCGACGCCGAGGCGACCGTCGCGCTTTAGAACGTCGTTGCGATGACCGCCGTCAAAACAAGGTGTTATCGGCAATTAATCCGGTCACCAACCACCGCCAGGAAGAAAGACGGGAAAAAGAACGGCGAAAAGTCGAGCGACGCAAAGGTGAGCGCCGGAAAAGCGAACGACGCAAAGGTGAACGAAGATCACTAAGTTCCGCCATGGCTATGATTTTTGCCAACTTTCCCCCACTGAATTCACTTCTCAGTGAAGAAGAGAAGGTTACTTTTCGCAATAAATTTGCCATCTTTCTCAACACGAACGACAATTGATTCCCGGCATCGCCTTATTGTCTTCCCGCGGTTTAATAAAATGGCGAACGCGTACACCGGCGATAGGCAATAATTTCCTAGGCCTTATAAAGGATAGCAGGCCGTTTAGTAAGGGCAAATACCCATGGCTTGACAGGGCCGGAGATTACTGTACTATATTAACAACGGTATTAATTCAGGGCACTCGGTTTTACTGGAGGTGAGTAATATGACCGACTACAATAAAAATAAACAAAAGTTATCAGGTTTAGCGGCCTCCTTGCGGGGCAAGGCTGACAAAAACAAAGCCAGACCGGCCACAACGGAAACCTTGGTCCGGCACCTGACCCATTCATCCATGAAATGTGGCGCCGCCGGCTGTAATCTGATTGAAGCCAACGAATAAACATTAACCCATTCATTATCAATCAACCATGGGGGACTCGCGTCCCCCAATTTTTTCCTAAAGGATCTGAACGGACTTGACAGATAAGTTGTTTCTATTACCGGATAATGTGGAGCTTAGAGTCCGAACCGACTACTGCCTGATCGTGGACTTTAACAGCGGCGCGGTCGAGATATTACATCCTTCGGAAGCCTTTATCGCCAGTTTCATGGATGGCCGGACCAACCGTGAAGATATTACATATCTGATCAAAGAGACCTATAACTTGACGCTTGCCCAGGCCGAAGCTCTCTTTGATACCACCCTGAAACATCTCAGACCCTTTTTATCCATATCGCCGTCGATTCAAACCAACCATCCACACCGCTACGATCATGCCATGTTTCTTATTCCCGGATTCGAACAAAGCCCCGGTGAATCAGAACCTTTGGAAGCTCCCCTCTCTATTAACCTGGTCTTAACCCGACAATGCAATTTCAGATGTCGATATTGCTACTTCGCCGACCATCAACCGTCGGGGGAGCTGCGCTATGATATCATCGCCCGATTAATACACGAGGCCAGGGACTTGGGAGTCGTCCGCGTGGACTTGGGGGGTGGTGAACCGACCATGCATTCGCGGTTTATTGATATAATCACCGAGATCACCGCTAATCATATGGTTCCCTCCTTCAGCACCAACGGCTTTCTTTTGAATGATCGACTGGTGAACCAGCTAGCCGATGCCGGTCTGAACCATATCCAAGTCAGCCTGGACAGCCCCACCGCTGAGCTCCACCACTTTTTAACCAGGACCAGGGATTCGTTCAACCGCGTCGTTTCCGGAATCAAAGCTTTGAAAGCCAAAAATTTCCGGATCCGAACCAGATCGGTCATTACCCCGGATAATTGGCGTTCGGTCGGCCGATTAATTGATTTTTTAGTGGATTTAGGTGTGGACTTTATTGATATCACACCAGAATTACCAGGAGCTTATGAATGCCGGAGCGCCATTGGCGTGAGCGGTTTAGGCGTGGAGGAAAAAGATTTTGTCCACCAAGTCGTCAAGGAAAAATCATCGATTTACTCTGACCGCCGTATAGCCTTCAATATCAACGACAAGCCGTGGCAAACCCCTGACGAAATCATTCGTTGCGGCAACCTGACTTCCAGCATGGTAATTCATCCCCACGGTCAAGTCACCGTTTGCGAAATGCTCCCCGATGTCCCGGAATTGACTTACGGCCATGTTTATCAATCTGCGTTGGCCGAAATCTGGTTGGGACCGGAACACCGACGCGTCTGGGCCATGACCGGAGACAAAAATCGAGTCGATCTGGAATGCGCCCAATGTGAGGTTTTGAGCTTTTGTCGGACTGCTTGTTTTAATCTTGCTAAGATATATCGGGGTAATTTTTTAGGCAGGGATCATCGTTGCCCGGGACCTTGGGATGCTCCAAAGTCAAGTTCCAAGGCATCGGATTTAAAACTGTTTAGAGATTGAAAACAAGAATGAACAAAGGAGATCAACCGTCTACGGCCCGGGTTATAAATAACTATATCAGCTAACCCAGGCCGTAGCGCAATCATAGGGCCTATCTAAATCCATCATCAAATCGCGGATAGGGCGCGTAAATCCTTGGCGAAACGCGAAGTTGGACCGA
>JADFXS010000397.1:0-1430 GCA_015233515.1 Deltaproteobacteria bacterium
TCGATCCCGGAGTCTGGCTACGCTTGTATGACCCTGTGCCATCAAGGGTCGGGCCCAGATCCGACACGGCCGCGCCTCGGGCGGCCCGCGCCTGGAGGACCCGCGCCTCGGCCTGTTTCAGATTCAAGTTGGCTTGCACGGCCCGATCGATCAGGTTGGTCAGTTGCGGATCATTAAAGACATTCCACCAACGGGCCAGGCTGTTTTCAGCCGGTGTCGCCGGAGGGTTGGCCTTACCGCCGGTCGGGCCGACCCATTGGCCGGGCACGGGCATGTCTGGTTTCTGATAGTCGGGACCGACCGCGCAACCGGTCGACAGCGCCAGACAGATACAGATCAATCCAATAAGGCCGGACGGTCTAAAGCCGGATCGGCGTTTCGATTTATTATATCCAGGATAATCCCCGGGAAACATGTTCCACTCCTGATCTGAAATGATTCATTTTTTATAAACGGCATGGATGAGATCAAGTCTCGTCCTTTTTCATGTGACCTGATGTTACTCGTAACGCAGCGCCTCTATCGGGTCCAGCCGCGAAGCTTTCCAGGCCGGGTAAAAGCCGAAAGCCACGCCGACGGAAGCCGAGACTATGACGGCGGCGAAAATG
This sequence comes from Deltaproteobacteria bacterium, assembly GCA_015233515.1. Next base: position 609 of record JADFXS010000397.1, read on the forward strand.
GCCAGGGTTGAAGTTTCCACCGGCCAACGAAGAAACAGCCGGACCAATTGAGAGCCGCCATGGCCTAACATAATTCCCATGGCTCCGCCGATCAGGCAGAGAACGATGGATTCCACCAGAAACTGCAACAAAATATCCTTGGATCTGGCGCCGACGGCCATGCGCAGGCCGATTTCCCGAGTCCGTTCCGTAACCGAACCCAGCATTATATTCATGATTCCCACGCCGCCGACCACCAGGGAGATCATGGCCACGCAAAGCAGAAGATTGGTCATCAAGGCTGTTGTGGAGGACAGGGTTTTGGATAGTTCGGCCATGTCGTTGACGAAGAAATCGTCGCTTTCTCCGACCCGGAGATGATGACGCTCATGCAAGACTTCGGTGATTTGCTTGATGGCGTTGGAAACCTGCTCGGCGCTTTGGGCCGTGACCAGGATCTGGTCGATGTTCGCCATGCGGACCGGCATGGGGCTATCGGCCGTTTGAATATCTGATTTATCGGGGTAAAGAGTTGGGGCGGCTCCGGGGTAGAGGTTACTCAAGGTGTTGATGGAAGTCGAACTTTTAACGGCGGACGATGTGCTCTGATTGGTGCTGGCCAGGGTGGAGGCGGTGATTCGGTATTTGATCGTGGTCCAGGGCGCCAGGAGTATGTCATCCTGGTCCATGCCCATCATGTTGGCCCCTTTGGTACCCAAAACACCAACCACCCTTAAGGAGACGTTTTTGACACGAACTTCCTTACCGATAGGCGATTCACCCTGGAAGAGCTCGCGAGCCAGAGTTTGTCCCAACAAACAGACTTTGTTGACGTTAAGGACA
>JADFXS010000397.1:1447-3347 GCA_015233515.1 Deltaproteobacteria bacterium
CGATCGGTGAACGGCTCACCTTGAGCCATTTCGGTCCAATCCCGGACGTCTAAAAAAGTCGGAGAAGTGCCATACATATTCGCGGGGACCCAGTTACGACTTCCGTAAACGACCTGGGTCCGGGCTCGGACTATGGGGGCCATGTAGAGAACCGCCGGGCATTCCCGCAGGAGAGCTTCGCCGTCGTCGGGGGTCAGAGTCGTTGCCGTCCCCGCGCCAAAGCTGATGCCCGCGCTGGCGGCCTGGCCGGGCAGTATTAAAAGAACATTGGCCCCCATACTGGAAATGGCTTTTTTGACCGCGACCGAAGAACCTTCGCCTATTTCCATCATGGCGATGACCGAAGCCACACCGATGACGATGCCCAAAGTGGTCAGCAGAGCGCGCATGGGATTGCGGGCCAAGGCCTTGGCGGCCGTCCGGAGTATTCGGTAAACTTTCATTTTTCGTCTCCCCCGGTGGCTGGATCGTTAGGTTGTTCCTTTGTTTCCGTGGCTGCTTCGTGGTTTCCTTTCACGATTACCCCATCGTGGATACGGATGACGCGTTGAGCATGCTCGGCCACCATGGGATCGTGAGTGACCAGGATAATGGTTAGGCCTTCCTCTTGGTTGAGTTCCTGAAACATGCGCAGGATATCCTTGCTGGTCCGGGAATCCAAGTTGCCCGTCGGCTCGTCGGCGAAAAGCAACGACGGCCGATTGATCAGAGAGCGGGCAATGGCCACACGCTGTTGTTGACCCCCGGAAAGCTGGGATGGTTCGTGATCCAGGCGGTCGGCCAATCCTACTCGCTCGAGCATTTTGGCCGCCCGGTTTCGAGCCTCACGCTCGGGCAGACTCGAGGCGGTATAGGACAAAGGCATGGCCACGTTTTCCAGGGCGCTGGTCCGCGGCAAAAGGTTAAAGCTCTGAAAAACGAAGCCGATGCTGCGGTTGCGGACCATGGCCCGCTGGTCCGCGGAAAGCTTGGATATTTCCCGACCGTCAAGCCAATACTCACCGGACGTCGGCCGGTCCAGGCAACCTAAAATATTCATCAGCGTGCTCTTACCCGATCCCGATGCGCCCATCAGGGCCACCATTTCTCCTTGGGCCACGCTCAGCGACACACTTTTGAGCACCTGAACGTCGATATCGCCGAGATGATAAGTTTTGTGGAGGTCGTGTAGTTCAATAAATTCCATGATCTTTCCTGATCCATATGCTTCGGCGCCCGAGGTCGTCCGGCTAACGGCGGGGGCCGCCGCCCTGGCTACCCTGGGGTCGTGCCGGAAGTTTCGGGGCGAAAGGATTAGTGGTGCCCGAAGCTGCTGCGGCCACAGTCTCGATACCCGTGACGACATCCAGTCCCTCGGTCAGATTTCGACCTTTAATTTCGGTCAAAATGCCATCCGTGGGCCCTACACGCACGAAGATAGGCCGCACATACCGGCCCTGAGCCACCCAAACCAGGCCGCGGTTAGTCCCCTCTCCGTCGCTTTTCGTCTTCCCGGCCTCGAGTTTGCGGTTTTCAGATTTGCCGCCGGTCGATTTTGATTCACCGGCCGAGTCATCCTTCAAACCTTCGGGGTTTTGAAGGTTCTGGCGATACTCCGGCGCTACCTGCTCCGTGGTGGGTAGCCAGCGTAATGCGGCATTCGGCGCCATAAGAACATCATTCAAGCGATCCAGACCAAAGCGGACATTGGCCGTCAGGTACGGCAGTAGGCGGCCGCTGGAATTATCGGTGGTTACTTCCACGGTGTAGGTGACTACGTTCTGGGTCATGGCGGCATTTAAGCGGATTTTACCCACCTCGCCCTGAAAGGTCTCGTTTGGAAAGGCGTCCACGGTAAAAGTCACGGGTTGACCCGGTTTGAGTTTGCCGATATCGGCTTCGTTGACCGCGACCCAGATTT
>JADFXS010000033.1 GCA_015233515.1 Deltaproteobacteria bacterium
AACACCATCGACTGGACGTCTACGTTCCGGAAAACCGTCCCGGCCCTTTGCCGCTGATGGTCTGGATACATGGCGGGGGCTGGAAGCAAGGCGACAAAGAACGGTGTCGTATTTTGCCCTGGACGGAAAAAGGCTACGTCGTGGCTAGTATTAACTATCGCCTGAGCCAGCAGGAAAAATTTCCCGCGCAGATAATGGATTGTAAGGCGGCGATTCGGTGGCTTCGAGCCCAGGCGGATCGATTCAATATTGATGCTAATAAAATCGTGGCTTGGGGAGAATCCGCCGGAGGACACTTGGCGTCTTTGCTTGGCACGTCTGGGGACGTGGCGGAGTGGGGGGACGGCGCCCGGATCGGCTCCAGCCGAGTCCAACTGGTCATCGACTGGTATGGACGCGCCAACTTAGGTAATGTCTGCCAGGATCCGGCCATGACAAATTCGAACAGCGCCCAACTGCTGGGCGGCTGCCAAGACAGAGACTCGGCTCAACTGGCCAAGAAAGCCAGCCCCATTGTCTATGTCTCTCCGGACGACCCGCCATTCCTGATAATGCACGGCGAACTGGACCAGGTCGTCCCCCTGTCTCAGAGCGAGGAATTTGCCACGGCGTTAAAAAAAGCCGGAGTGGAAGCGCAGCTTATAGTAATCAAAGGCGCGGGCCATGGGGGAACAGCTTTTTTTCAACCGGACAAGATTGAAATAATAGATAATTTTCTTAGTGCTCACTTGAATCCGCGCAAAACGACCCTCGGAGAAAGTCGGGATTCGAGGGCCTCGATGGAACCGTCGTCAAAAGGCAAATTTGGGATGAGCCCGCTGTAAAACTAGGAATTTTGATCCGGATCGCGAGTGAGGTTTCCAACGACCCTGAACATGCGGTCGAGCGTGGGTCCAATTTTGGAGTCCGCAAAATACGTCGGTATTCTCGCGGCTTCAAAATCTCGACCTCCTCGATATGGGCTGAAATTTACAGTTTTCTCATTACCTCTGATGATTCCGGTTTTTGAAAATTTCCTGATTGGACCAAGCTGAGTTCCTTCATTCCTTTCCCGCCAAGAATGGTAGGATAATTAAAAGTTTCCTTCCTATCCCTGATTCTGCTAAAACTCCATCATGCGGACTAGCCTGCGCCTTGGAATATATATTGTCGTTTTTATAGTGGTCATGAGCCTGAGCGCTTATGCCACCATGTTCTTTTTGATTCGCGGCCAACCGGAAGTCGACGTCCCTGATTTGGCCGGTTTGGACGCGGTGGCGGCTTTAAAATCATTGAAAGACCTGGGATTGAACCTCAAGGTTCGCGCCTTGGATCACAATCCGACCGTCCCCAAGAATCACGTAATCTCTCAAGATCCACCGCCGCGGACGCATTTAAAAGTCGACCGGGAAGTCAAGGTAGTCCTTTCCCGAGGCAGCGCTACGGTGAATCTGCCGGATCTGAAAGGATTATCCTTGGACCAGGCGGCAACTATCCTGACGCAATTGCGTCTGGCCGTGGGGCAGGTCGGGTATGCTTATGGCGCCGGGCCGGAAACCGGACGCGATCGAGTTATGGTCCAAACGCCGGAGCCTTTGCAAATCGTGCCGGTGGAGACCAAAATCGATCTCCTGGTCAGCCTGGGGCCTAGGCCGGAATACCTGATCATGCCGGACCTGACTGGTGAACCTTACTACCGGGCGCTGGTTATTTTGGACCGTGCCGGATTGGTTCTAAGCCGTTTTGAGTCCCAACCCTTGGCCAACTGGCCGGCCGAAACGGTCATCATTCAGGACCCGGAGCCGGGAGGCCGAGTGGCTAAGGGAGAGTTGGTCAAGGTGACCATCAACCGATCAGCGGACTCGAGCCAGGAAGACTATAGGTTTCGTCTGCTCAACTACCGGATTCCCAACGGTTTGTTCCGCCACGAACTCAGATTTCGCGTGACCATCGGATCCTATCTTTTGGAACTCCATCATGATTGGCATCCACCCGGCCGGTCGGTGGATGTGATCGCCTTGATCAAGGGATCTCCCCGGGGGCAGATTTTCGATGATGGAGAAGAACAACTCTGGACGAGCGCGGTCATCGGAGAGTATTAATTCATGAAAGCTCGGCGAATATAAACAAACCGGCGCATGACGGAGTTTTCATAGCGCCGGGGATTATTTCTTTATTTTTTATACCGAGAGGAAGCAACCAATGATCAAAATAGCTCCTTCCATTTTATCCGCGGATTTCACCCGGCTGGGCGAGGAAATCAGGGCCGTGGTGGATGCCGGCGCGGATTATATTCATCTGGACGTCATGGACGGCTACTTTGTCCCCAATATCACTATTGGCCCATTGGTGGTTGAAGCCGTCAAGCGGATCACCGATCTGCCTTTGGACGTTCATTTGATGATCAGCGATCCGGATCGCTATCTGGCGGATTTCGCTAAAGCCGGCGCGGATATTATTTCCGTGCACGTGGAGGTTTTGCCTCATTTGCATCGCACCATCCAAGCCATCCACGAACTGGGTTTAAAAGCCAGCGCCACCCTCAATCCTTCCACACCGTTGAGCGCCCTGGAATTTGTGCTGTCCGACCTGGATCAGATCCTGCTTATGACGGTCAATCCCGGTTTTGGCGGCCAACGCTTCATTCCTTCCGGCTTGGTTAAAATCACTTGTCTCAGAGAAATTATTTTAGCTCATAACCTAAATATCGACATTGAGGTGGATGGTGGTATAAAGCTGGAAAACTGCGCCGAAGTGATCGCGGCCGGAGCCACGGTTCTGGTCTCGGGCTCCGGCATATTCGGCGCGAAAGGTTACCGGACGACCATCCAGCAGATGCATGCGATAGGCGCCCGAGTCACAAGCCCTGAGGAAAGGAATAATAAATGTCATTGCCAATCCTGACCCCCGCTGACCTGATGGCCAAGCATGAAGAATTACGTCGACCCTGGCATACCAGCTATCTGGCCATGTATTCCAGCATCTGGGGCGGAATAGTCACCGATCCGGTCTTGATGACCGTACCCGTGGACGATCACTTGGTGCACCGCGCTGACGGTGTCTTTGATTTTTTTAAATGCGTGGACGGTCGAGCCTACTGTATGCAGCCCCATTTACGCCGTCTGGAAGGTTCGGCCCGTGGTCTGACCCTGACCATGCCTCCGGAATATACCCGGGTAGTCGATATCATTCGAGCCACGGTTCAGGCCGGCGGCCACAAGAATTGTACTGTCCGCATCATGATTTCCCGGGGGCCGGGCGGTTTCACCACCGATCCGACCGAATGTCCGGTCAGCATCCTGTACGTCATTGTCTGCAAACTCAAAATCACCCCACCAAGCAAATACGAAAACGGTGTGTCCATAATATCCGCGCCGGTGCCGGTTAAGCCCGCGTTTTTTGCCAATATCAAATCCTGTGACTACCTGGGCAACGTCATGATTAAAAAAGCCGCGGTGGAAGCCGGGGCGGATTACGCGGTTAATTGGGATGAAAACGGTTTCCTGGCCGAAGGATCCACGGAAAACATTATCCTGGTCTCCGAAGACCGCCGCCTTCTGGTTCCGGCCCTGGATCGGGTTTTGCTCGGGGTGACCCTGAGCCGGGTCATGGAATTAGCCGAGACTTTGGTCAAAGAGGGTGTTTTGACCGGTATCGATGTCGGGCGGATTGATCGGCAAACCGCGGCCCGCTGCCCGGAAGCCATGTTGACTTGCACTTCTTTTGACGTGTTGCCGGTCACCAAATGGGACGGCCGCGCGATCAGCGACGGTCGTCCCGGACCTGTCGCCCGACGATTGACCGCCCTCATTCGCGAAGAAATCTCCGGTAATGGCGAGATGGTTACACCGATGTTCGATTGAGGGACCGGGAACAATCAAGATCAAGAAGACAAAAAGACGGCTTTTTACCGAATCCTGGCCGAAGAAAGTTAATGGTCGCCGACCGATTCCGCGACGGACGCTAGTGTTGCGGTAAGCGGCGACCCTGAGACAATGGCCGGGAACGGTATAGAGTCTGCGGGTCAATTAGCTGTTTTGACAATTAAATTTCTATTTGCTCGTGATGGCCTCCGGCATGGGTCCATGACATAAAAATACTTGCGGTGTGCGAGCCCTTAATTTTTTCCTTGACCTGAAAGAACTATATATATAAATTATCTTTTTGCCTCATGGTAGGCTAAACTGGTGTAATGACCACCCGGGAGACGACTTGTGTTTGAGACCCTATCGGAAAAACTAGGCGAGGCCTTTCGCAAACTGCGCGGTCACGGCAAGCTATCCGAAGCCAACATCAAGGATGGTCTCCGGGAAGTGCGCTTGGCTCTGCTCGAAGCGGATGTGAACTATAAAGTGGTCAAAGACCTGATCGAGTCCATCCGTCAGCGATCCGTGGGCCAGGAAGTCATGGAAAGCCTCACGCCCGGACAACAAGTGGTCAAAATCGTCTATGAGGAACTTACTTCACTCATGGGTGGGGCTCATCATCAGCTCAATCTGACCGGTCGGCCGCCTTGGATCGTCATGCTGGTGGGGCTGCAAGGATCGGGCAAGACGACTACCTGTGGCAAGCTAGCTTTATATCTTAAAAAACAGGGCCGGACTCCTTTGCTGGTCCCGGCGGACGTTTATCGTCCGGCGGCGATCGACCAGCTAACCATCCTTGCTTCGCAGGTCGGGACTCCGGTTTTTCCCGCTTCCAAGCACATGGACCCGGTTGACATCGCCATTCAGGCTCAAGCCAGCGCCGGTGAGCGCGGCTGCGATACCCTTATTCTGGATACCGCCGGCCGCTTGCACATAGATGAACCCTTGATGGAAGAACTAAAGGCCATCAAGGAAAAAATCAGACCGAACGAAATTCTGTTCGTCGCCGACGCCATGACCGGTCAGGAAGCGGTCAACGTGGCCAAAACCTTCAACGAATGGCTGGATTTGACCGGGGTGATCCTGACCAAGATGGAAGGTGACGCTCGCGGCGGCGCGGCTTTATCCATCAAGGCCGTGGTCAACCGTCCTCTCAAGTTCGTGGGGGTGGGCGAAAAACTGGATGCTCTGGAACCTTTTCATCCCGAGCGAACCTCCTCGCGAATTCTGGGGATGGGTGATGTATTGAGTCTGATCGAAAAGGCGCAAGAAAATATCGATCAGAAAAAAGCCCTGGAACTGGCGCGAAAAATAAAGAAAAATGAGTTCACCCTCGAGGATTTTCGTCAGCAGATCAAGCAGATCAAGAAAATAGGGACCTTGGAATCCATTCTGGGGATGATTCCCGGACTGAATAAACTGAAGAAAATGAAAGACCTGCAGCCGGATGAAAAAGACCTCAAGGTCATAGAGGCCATTATAAATTCCATGACCATGGAGGAAAGGGCCGATCATACCATCCTCAACGCCAGCCGCCGCAAGCGGATCGCCCGGGGCAGCGGAACCAGTGTGGCCGAAGTTAACGCCTTGATTAAGAATTTTATCCAAACCAAAAAAATGATGAAGCAATTTACTAACAAGATTCCGTCCATGGGCCGGGGCGGCTTACCATTCATGAACTGACCCCCTGGTGGCCCTTTAAAAAGATGATGTGACTAACAACTTGAAAACTTTAGATGTTTACGCCACTCTCCGGAGTGTTTCACAATAAAAAAAAGAATAATCAGGGCCGGAACTGGCACGGATCAACAATTACGATATAATTAATTCCAGGCCGAGGGAGGAATAATGGCAATCAAGATCAGGTTGGCGCGTATGGGCGCCAAGAAGAATCCCTATTACCGTGTGGTCGTGGCTGAAAGCCAGGCCAAACGCGATGGTAAATTCATCGAAATTATTGGCAGTTATGACCCGAATAAGAAACCAGCCGATGTGCGGATCAATAATGACCGCCTCCAAGACTGGTTAACAAAAGGAGCACAGCCCACCGAGACCGTGGCCAGCCTCATCAAGAATCTGGCCGTCGTCGCACCGGCTGCTTCATAAGAATACCGACGGCGAGCATTCTCGGCCGGATTACTCCCGTCTAGTTCGACTGAAAGCGGTACGTGGCGATATCACCTGGATCGACTTGGGCGGAAACTACGGAGGATACAGCTATGAAGGAATTGATCAAGTTCATCGCGCAGTCGCTGGTGGATCAACCCGATCAGGTGGAAGTTTCCGAGATTGAGGGCGAACAGACGTCAGTGATCGAATTAAAAGTGGCCAAGGAAGATCTAGGCAAGGTTATTGGTAAACAGGGCCGGACGGCCCGGGCCATGAGAACGATTTTATCCGCGGCTTCAACCAAGATCAAGAAAAGAGCGGTCTTGGAGATACTGGAATAAGTGCTTGACGCGGATTTAATTATTCTCGGCCACATCGGCCGGCCTCACGGCATCAGTGGAGAGCTGCGGATCCGGTCTTACACCGAATCCGTGGCTTCTTTCGAGCGGCTGCAAAAATTGTTGATTCGCCGCCCGAATCAGAGTATCGAAACCTACGATTTAATCTCTGCCCGACCACATGGGCAGATGGTTCTTTTAAAACTCAAAGGCGTCACTTTACGGGAACAAGCCGAATCCCTGATTGGGTCGGAGATACTGGTTCACAGATCCTGGCTGCCGGCCACGGCTCAAAACGAGTATTATTGGACCGATTTGATAGGACTCCAGGTCGAAGATATCAGCGGCCGGACCATCGGCAAGGTAAAGAATATTCTTCCCGTCGGCCCCGATGAACTCCTGGTTGTAGCCATGGACAGCCGTGAATTCCTGATACCTTTCCGGGAAGAAATGGTCCGCGAAGTTAATTTAATCGCCGGCCGATTACTGGTCGATCTTCCTGAAGGACTTTTGGACCTCTAAGCCATGAGATTTGAGGTCTTGACCCTGTTTCCGGGTCTGTTCGATTCTTTCCTCAGGGAAAGCATCATGGGCAAAGCTCTGACCAAGGGTCTGTTCGAAGTCCGGTTAGTGAATGTCCGCGACTATGCGGACGATCGGCACAAAACCGCGGATGATCGCCCGTTCGGCGGTGGACCGGGCATGGTTCTCAAGCCGGAACCTCTGACTCGGGTCATAAACGCGGTCATGAACGGTCGGCCTTGCGGCCGTAGTCGCATCATACTGCTCTCCCCGGCGGGAACCAGGCTGACCCAAGGCAAGATCAGGGAACTCTCCGGATATGATCACCTAGTCTTGGTCTGCGGCCGCTATGAAGGAATTGATGAACGAGTGGTTGAAACCTTGATCGACGAAGACATTTCCATCGGGGATTACGTGCTTAGCGGCGGCGAACTCCCGGCCATGGTGGTCATGGAAGCCGTCGCCCGGTTTATTCCCGGGGTTTTGGGCAAGGAAGAATCCACTCGGGAAGAAACCTTTACCAACGGTCTGCTGGAATATCCTCAGTATACCCGCCCGCGGGTCTTTGAAGGACTTGAAGTCCCGGAGACTTTATTATCCGGGAACCATGCGGCCATCAGAACCTGGCGATTGAAGGAATCCTTGCGGCGGACTTTGATCCGCCGACCGGATTTGCTGTCGAAAATAGAGTTGACTTCCGATCAGGAAAGCTTACTGAAAGATATTTTGTCGGAATTAAACCGTGACCAGGCGGCAAACGAGATCGAGATGCCCGAGGCTAAGAGCTAACCCTTGGCCGACGTATTTTTAGCCCTGGTTCATTACCCGGTGTACAATAAACGCCGGGACGTCATCGCCTCGGCGTTGACCACTATCGATATTCACGACTTGGCCCGACTCGCCGCCACGTATGATTTAGCCGGAGTATACCTGGTTACCCCTCTGGCCGACCAGTTGGGCTTGGCCCAACAGATGATAGATCACTGGAGCCGGGGGTGGGGCCTCGAGTATAACCGCAATAGAGCCGAGGCTTTGACCTTGGTTCGCTTGGCCCGCGATCTCGCCGAGGCCGAGGCCGATATAACTGCGACACACGGTCGACGCCCGATGTGGATAGGCACCTCGGCCGGTAATTACGCCGACTCCTGGATGAACGATCATCCCAGGATAACGACTTTTAAAGGCATGGTCAGGCAACGACACCAGCCTGATCCATGGTTGATACTGTTAGGTACGGCCTGGGGATTGACCGATGATGTCCTGGCCCGCTGCGATGTAATCCTGGAGCCGATCAAAGGCTCAACTGAATATAATCATTTGTCCGTCCGATCCGCGGCATCCATAATCGTGGATCGGTTGTTGGGACATGGAGCAAATGGAGGTATATCATGAATCCCTTGGTCATGCTCGATCGTGAGCAAATGAGGACCGATCTGCCGGAATTCCAGGTAGGTGACACGGTCAATGTCCATGTTCGCATTCAAGAAGGCGATAAGGAAAGAATTCAGGTCTTCAAAGGCGTGGTCATCCGTAAACGTCGAGGCACTACCGACGCCAGTTTTACCGTCCGCAAGGTCTCATACGGCGTGGGGGTTGAGCGTATTTTTCCGACTCATTCCCCGATGATCGACAAAATCGAAGTAGTAACCATGGGCCAGGTTCGCCGAGCCCGCCTCTTCTATCTGCGTAACCTGCACGGCAAAGCCGCCAGGATCAAGACCAAAAGAACCAGATAATCGCTTGTTTAGCCGGTACTTGCGGCTTCACTCCCTGGAACCTTGGTCCAAAACCATCGATTTCCGGCACCTTAAAGCTCTGAAACGAATCAGGCTAAAAGACTGGAAATCAGATGGTAATTCCGCGATCTATAAACATGCGGGCAAGCGCCTGACCCGCGGCTTGCCGCGGGCTTGGCCGGTAAAATATTTTTTAAAGACTTCCTTTCTTTCATGTCGAAGATTCCTTGCAGCTTGCTGTGAGGAGCTTCACTAAAGCTTTTAAATAGGGCAGAGTATCGTTTTTCACATCGGCATGGATCAATACCGCCACGGGGTACGGATATTCCGCTGAATCCCGGTATTATAGTTCCGCCGCCGAAGGTGTCCTATCCGGAAAATGCTGGCAAGCTCAAACTATCCTCCTGAATCCACCATCAAATCGCGGATAGGGCGCGTAAATCCTTGGCGAAACGCGAAGTTGGACCGATTTTGGCCCGCAGGCGTATTCACCATACGTCGAGGAGCAACCGGGCAGTGCCCGGAGCCATCATCGAGTGAGCATTGGCGCTGTCCTGAACAGTCACCCGAGTTCGCGCGTGCCTTTGGAGGCGGGATCTTCCCACCGAGCGTTGCAGCCAGGAGTTACGTGCCTCAATGCCCGCAAGTGGCGAATTAGGTATCCTTCGGTCGTCCGGTAGTCTAACCATGGTTGTCTTCCCTCCTTTACCACTTTTTCCCCAAACAGACCCTCCAGCCGATCTTCTGGCTTTGGAGACAGCTTTATATTCTTCGGGATACCAGGCTGTCGCCGGCGTGGATGAAGCCGGCCGGGGGCCGTTGGCCGGACCGGTCGTCGCCGCCGCGGTTATCCTTGATCGAAGCCTTGAATATCCGGGCGTAAATGATTCGAAGAAAATCACTCCGAACTTACGTAACCGATTATTTGACCTGATACAAACCCGGGCTATAAGTGTGGGGGTGGGCTTGGTCGAATCAGCGGACATAGATCGGATCAACATCCTGACCGCCTCATTGCAGGCCATGGTCCAGGCGGTGCAGAACTTATCCGTCCCACCGGACTATTTGCTGATCGACGGACCTTATCCGACGCCCTGCCATATTCCTCAAAAACCGGTTACCCATGGCGACAGCCTAAGTCTTTCCATCGGCGCGGCTTCCATTATCGCCAAGGTCACCCGGGACCGCTTAATGATGGAATACGATCGCCTATTCCCGAATTACGGATTCGCGAAACATAAAGGTTACCCTACCAAGGCTCATATTGAAGCCTTAAACCGTTTTGGTCCCTGTCCCATTCACCGCCGGACCTATCGGCCGGTAGCGGAGTGCGGTCAGCCAAGATTTCAGAGTGGAACGACCATATGATCTCCGGCAAGAAATTCGATGAGGGGAAACCTAAAGCCAAACATCTGGAAATCGGCCGCCGTGGAGAAGACCTAGCGCTTAGCTTTCTGAAAACCAAAGGTTATAAACCGCTGATCCGGAATTTTCGGACCAGATTCGGAGAAATCGATCTTATCGTCCAAGATGGTCAAACAATCGTCTTTGTGGAAGTCAAAAGTCGGAGCTCATCAGCTTTCGGATCAGCTGGAGAGGCGGTCAATCATGAAAAAATCCGCCGTCTTTCCCGAGCGGCGGCGGCTTACCTGACAGAAAAAGAATGGCCTGAGCGGCCGGCCCGCTTTGATATTGTGGAAGTGGATTTCAGCGATTCAAAACCTTGTTTAACACACTGGCCGGATGCCTTGGAACTGGAAATCGGCTGAAAAGAGTTTCCTGCCGGTCATAGCCCGGCGCGGTTAGAATTCCCAACTAAACAAATCAATCCAGGAAATTGTTGTATGCCCGGAACACTGTTTATTGTGGCTACTCCTTTAGGTAATTTGGAGGACATCACCTTCCGGGCGGTACGGATCTTAACCAGCGTCGGCTTAATCGCGGCGGAAGACACTCGGCGCACCCGGAACCTTTTGACTCATTTCGGACTTAAAACCCGGCTCATTTCATATCGTGAACAGAATCACCATCGGATCATGCCGCGGATACTGTCTGCTTTGCATGACAACGAAGACGTGGCTTTGGTTTCCGATGCCGGAACGCCTGGAGTTTCCGACCCCGGGATTTTACTGGTGCAGGAGTCCGTGGCCGCGGGAATTAAAATCGTTCCTGTTCCCGGACCCTCGGCTGTGGCTACATCGTTGAGCGTCGCCGGTTTACCGGCGGATCGGTATTTTTTCGGCGGATTTTTACCGGTTAAAACCATAGCCCGCCGAAAAACTCTGGATGGCATGAAAAATCTGCCTTGGACTTTGGTGTTCTTTGAAGCTCCCCACCGCCTGGCCGAGACGCTGGTTGATCTGAAAAGCGTTTTAGGTGACCGCCCGGCGGTGGTTTGCCGGGAACTTACCAAGATCAATGAAGAACTATGCCGTGGTCGATTGGATCAACTGGCTGAGTATTGGTCGAATTCCTTGGATCAGGTCAAAGGTGAAATCACTATAGTTGTCGCCGGGGCTGATCCAAGTGAAAAAGCCCTTTTAGCCCCCGATGAAGTCAGAGACTTGGTTCGGGGAGACCAAAGACCGATCAGGGCGATAGTCGCCGACCTCCAGGGACGAACCAGCCTGACTCGCAGTGAACTTTACCGGCTTATTGTGGAAATAACCAGGCCGGATAATTGATCCGGGCCGCGAGCGCCTGTCTCGCAGGTTGCCGCGTTGACAAAAGGAACCGGCTGGTTTAGTATACTATGATGAAGGAATACCTTGATAATTTCACTCTGGGACGAGTTCTTTGGCGTTCATTTTTTTTCCAGGCCGCATGGAATAACCAAGGCATGCAAAACCTTGGTTTGGCTTCGGCCATCCTGCCGGCGTTGGAAAAAATTCACGGGCCCGGGACGGAGAAAACCAGGGAAACGTTGATCAGGTATTTGGAACCGTTCAATACTCAACCATATATGGCCGGCCCCATCCTCGGTTATCTGATCTTTGCCGAATCCTCCGGTCAGGTGAACGTTTTTGGGATACCGAGGTTTTCGCAGTTCCTGTCATCGGTGGCTTCGGCTTTCGCCGCCATTGGTGATTCCTTTTTCTGGAACGCCATGTTGCCTCTGGCCGCGGTCGTGGCGATGTTTTGGGCCTTGTCGGGTCATACCGCGGGCGCCTTGATTTTTCTGATATTGTATAATATACCCCATTTAGCCATGCGAGTTATGGGATTTTGGATAGGATGCCATAAAGGATTAATGGTAACCTCTGCCTTACAGCACCTGGAACTGCCCAGGTTTACTTTGCTGATTAGATTGTTCTGTTCAGCGGTTTTGGGCGCCTTGGCTATTTGGGCGCAGATGGCTTACCTGTCCTGGATCGATCCCTTGACCGGTCTGGTCGTCGGTGTCATCATCGGGCCGAGTCTGTTGTTGGCCGCTTGGGGATTGAAAAAATCCCTGCCCGTGGAAACCTTGATTTATGGTCTTCTAATCGGCCTTTTGGCATTTACTCACCTTTTGGATTGATGTTGGCGGATAATGACGCTACACTTACGCGCAATCGACAACTCGGCGGCGGAATACGAAATGGAATTAACCATTACCAATCGTTTGGGCCTTCACGCCCGGACATCGGCCCAACTGGCCAAATTAACCCAGACCTACCAATCTGATATTTTGGTGGAAAAGAACGGTCAAACCGCGGATGCCAAGAATGTTTTATCGCTTTTGATGTTGGAATGCCCGGTCGGCACTAAGATTTTGGTCAAGGCCAAGGGCGCGGATGCTGATCTGGCTTTGGCCGCCGTGGCGCAACTAGTCAATGACAAATTCGGGGAAGAATGAAACCATTACCGACTTTTATAAATAAAAAAAATGTTTTGACCGGTGTGGCCGCGTCGCCGGGTATTGCCATCGGCAAGGTTTACCTGATGGACCGGAGCAAAGTAGAGTTTGTCTACCAGACTTTGATCAGCGAGCTGTTGATTCAAGAAGAGGTCGATCGTTTCAAGACCGCGGTGGCGCAAGCTAAAGATCAGCTTGAGCAAATCAAGAACAACATCCCTGAAGATTTGGTCGGACATGCCTTCATCCTTGACGCTCATATATTACTTTTAAAAGATAAACTGATTTTTGACGCAGTCATCGATCTGATTACCGAAGAGCGCATCAACGCCGAGTGGGCGGTCAGTAAAGTCGTTGATCGCCTGCGGGAAACATTCGGCCGGATAAAAGACGACTACATCCGCAGCCGGATAAAAGATATTGACGATGTGACCGACCGCATTCTCCGTAACTTGGTCGGTAGCGAAATCGATCGCTTTGGGGAGATCAAGGAACGAGTCATTATCGTGGCCCACGACCTCTCCCCGGCCGATACCACCCAAATGCGTCTTGACAGGGTGATGGGCTTTGTCACCGAGAAAGGCAGCCGGACCGCCCATACTTCCATCATTGCCCAGTCCCTGGAAATCCCGGCGGTTGTCGGTCTGGAGGATTGCACAAACCGTCTTAAAACCGGCAATGTAATCATCATGGATGGGACGATGGGGCATGTCATCATCCATCCCGACGATAAAGCTCTGGAGTATTATCAGGGACGACAGCGGAGTTACCAGAGTTACCAAGCCGAGATCGTCCGGTGTTCTCATTTGCCGGCCGAAACCTTGGACAACCGCCGTGTGGCCGTCAAGGGAAACCTCGAGTTGCTCGAAGAGGTCGCCGCGGTTGTGGACCATGGTGGTGAAGGGGTGGGGTTATACCGGACCGAGTTTCTGTATCTGACCAAACGACGGTTGCCTACCGAAGAAGAGCTTTTTGAGAATTATCGAGAAGTTGCTCAAATCATGGCCCCCAGGCCGGTGACCATACGCACTTTGGATCTGGGAGGCGACAAATTCGCATCGACCATGGACCTGGGGGGAAGCATCAATCCGGCCTTGGGCTTGCGGGCTATCCGGCTTTGCCTTAAGGAGCTGGACTTGTTCCGAACGCAACTTCGGGCCATTCTTCGGGCATCGGCTTTTGGTAACATCAAGATTATGTTTCCCATGATCTCCGGACTGCAGGAACTGCGAGCCGCCAAGGCGGTGATAGAGGAAGTCCGCCTTACCTTGGACCGCGATGGGTTACCTTACGATCCCAAACTCCAGATCGGTATCATGATCGAGGTTCCTTCCGCGGTGATCATCGCCGATATCCTGGCCCAGGAGAGTGATTTTTTTTCCTTGGGTACTAATGATTTGATTCAGTACTCCCTGGCCATCGATCGGGTCAATGAACGCGTGGCCCATATGTATGAACCACTTCATCCGGGTGTGCTACGGATGATAACTTCAGTGGTGCAAGCCGGCCATTCCGCCGGCATAACGGTGAGCGTCTGCGGCGAAATGGCCGGCGACCCCGTTACCGCGCCGATTTTAGTAGGTATGGGCATTGATGAACTATCCATGACCAGCGCGGCCATTCCCAGAATCAAACGACTGATTCGCATGACCACCATGGCGGAATGCCGGCAGTTTTTGGACACAGTCATCAATTGCCACACGACCGATGAAGTCCAGAATTATGTGGAACTGACCATTATTCCCAGGTTCAGGGAAATAATCGATTCCGGGACCACTATCAACTAATATCGCCGGCGGGCGCATTCCCGGTCACGGACCATGGGAGCTTCAACTTTAACTGATTTGGCCTTGACGTAATCAACCACGTAGTAACGGTATCAATCATGCCTCAAAAAAAAGACAGCGGCTTTAAAGTCGTTTGTCGCAATAAAAAAGCCTCCCTGGATTATCAGCTCGAAGACCGGTATGAAGCCGGTTTGGTGTTAACCGGAACCGAGGTCAAAAGTTTACGCGATGGCAGGGCCAATCTTACCGACGCTTACGCTCGAATAATAGATGGCGAGGCTTGGCTGATCAATGCTCACATCAGCCCGTACTCCTTCGCGCATTTCGACAATCACGATCCGGAACGGCGTCGTAAGTTGTTATTGCATAGAAAAGAAATCAAGAAGCTTTATGGGCGGACCCAGGAACGCGGCCAATCCCTGATTCCCCTGGCCATTTATTTCAAGGAAGGGCGGGCTAAAGTGGAACTAGCCCTGGCGCGCGGCAAAAAGGCTTACGATAAGCGCCATACCTTGAAGCAAAAAGAAGCGGACCGGGAGATGGCCCGGGCCTTGCGCCGGGATAAATCATAAGGTTATAAGCGGAAAATACCAGCGGGAACGCATTCCTCGCGGCTTGCCGCGGGGAGCTTCAACGCCGGGCGCTATCTTCAGACCTCAGTTTCACGCGAACCCTTTATTGATATTTATAATAGTTCTCGAAAATTTCTTCGTTTTGAAGCACCGTTGTCATTTCGACGGAGCGGCCATAGGCCGCGACGAGAAATCTCTAATACCTGCAAATTTAATGAGATTTCTCCCTTCGGTCGAAATGACAGACATTGTGGCTGATGGAAAAAAGCGGAGGAAAGGAAATTAGACCACACTATTCCGAAAAAACTTTCGAGAATCGCTATATATGCGGCGAGCCTTCAGGAAAGCCGTGACTCTCCTTCCGCCAGCCGATCCAAGGCCGGCCGATCCAAAAGCTTGATCCGCCGACCGGACATTTCGATCAATCCTTGCTTCGCCATGCGGGTCAGGATACGCGACATGGTTTCCGGAATAGTTCCCAGCATACCGGCCAGCTGACCTTTCGTCATATCCAGTTCAAGATTATCCGACTTTTGACGGCTGCGCAGAATGAGCAGGTAGGACGCCAAGCGGGTCGGGACCTCTTTCAAGGATAAATCTTCAACTAAATTGGCTAGACGGTGGAGGCGGGTGGACAAAACCGCTAGTAATCCTAAAGCTATCTCGGGATTTTGTCGGATCAGACCGATAAAGGCCGACCGGGGGAAGAAAAGGGTGCGACTTTTTTCCATGGCTTGGGCATAAGCCGGAAAGCGATACCCGGCAAACACGGCGGCTTCGCCGATGGGATCTCCCGGGCCGAAAAAATGTAATATTTGCTCCTTACCGTCCGGAGCCAGCTTGAATATTTTGACGCGCCCTTCAGTAATGATGAACAAACCAAGAGATTCATCGCCTTCCGAGAAAATGATCTGCCCCGCATCAAAGGATTGCCAATGAACAATCGCGGCTAGTTCCTGGTGCTGCAGATCAGGCAAACCTTCAAAAATAGGAATGGTGGCGATTTGCGTTTTCGGATCCATGTGTCTTCCTCCTGGTGATCAAAATTAGTCGGTTTTCTTTTGATTGCAGCGCTATGTCTTATTATGATAGAGGTATAATAATATGACTGGTCGTTTTTACACACTTTTTTTTCAGTTTGAAAGATAGCTTTTATTTAGGAGGCGCCATGAGCATCAATAAGGCCATCCTGGTGGGACATGTCGGTCGCGACCCGGAGATCAGGTATACGCCCAATGGAACGGCGGTGGCCCGCTTCAGTTTAGCCACCACGGAACGAATAAAAGACCAGGATCGGACTGAATGGCACCGGATAGTTGCCTGGGGCCGGCTGGCGGAAATTTGCGGGGAGTATCTGGCCAAGGGGCGGCAGGTTTATATAGAAGGCCGCATTCAGACTCGGGAATGGGAAGATCGCGACAAGAACAAACGGGTTACTACGGAAATTGTCGCTAATACCATGCAGATGCTGGGGCCGGCGCCGGCCGGCGCCGGACGGGGCGGCGCTCCCTCGCCAAAAAAAGCTGGAGATGCAGAGCCCTATGCCGATAGCCACGAATCGGGCGGTTATGGGGACAGCCCATATTCGTCCAACTCATCTAAAAATCGAGATACGCGTTCCGCGGGTCGCCCGGTCGAACCATCCGGCGGACGTCCCCAGACCGGCAAGCCGACGTCTTACGGCGACGAATCTTTGCCCAGCGTCAGTTATGATGATTACGGACCTCCGCCGGGGAGCGATGAGGATATTCCGTTCTAAACCGGGCCCGGTTATTAATGAAGGCGGAACATGCCGACGAGCATATTCCTCGCAGCTTGCCGTGGGGAGCTTTAATAACGCCTGCAACCGAAGTGGGGCGGAAAACAAGCCTTCCGACGTGCGCCCGTTGGGGGCTGCCGGCTTATAGCCCTGTTATTCATCGCTTGGCAATGGATCGGTATAAAAAGTTTGTCGAGTAGAGGCCAAAGGCGGGATAAAGGGACTATTTTTCTTTGATCTCCGCTAACACGGCTAAAACTTCAGGCGAGGACACATAGTTGGCCAGAGCCCAACGATAGTCAAGCCAGGCCAGCCAGAGTCTGATCCAGGAACGGTTGTGCCAACTCGGCGATTCCAACGGTTTTTCCGCATCCATGTGAGCCATGAAATCCTGATATTCGGAGAAGCAAAGGGGGCATAAGCGGAAAGACACATCAAGGCCGGGATGGTTGACCGGGACGGTCGTATCGGCATGTTCGGCGCATTTAGCGCAGCGTTTGGGGCAATGGTGGCAGCGTATCAAGGCCATCAAGGCTTCCACTTTTTCAGCCCGGGCCAGATCGTCCTTTAGCTTTTTTTTGCCTTTCAGGTCAATGATCTTAGCCACGCTTTTCACCTCCACCTCCTTGAGTATAGCACTATTTCCAGGCGGCGGGTAGTTTCCAGAATATATGGCGATTGACATTTTGCAGGCGCATCAGAAGGGACACGATAATTCTTTTCAAAAGCCTGATCTGCATGGGGACCGGTAGGGAATTGAGTCGCTCCGCGTTGAACCGAAGGAGCAGGCAGCGAGTCTTAGCCACCACGTCCGCGGACCGACGCTCCCCCATTAAGCCGAATTCTCCGAAGGAATCTCCGGTGGTCAGCAGTGAGATTAGTTTGCTGCCGAAAATGACTTCCGCTTCTCCTTCAACCAGGACGAACATGTGGAGGTCCAGTTCGCCGGAAGTACATATTTTTTCCCCGGGCACTGCCTTGACCCAGTCCGCGGTCTCCACTAGTTTCCATAATTCGTCGGTGTTGAATCCGTCGAAGAATTCAACTTCCTCTAGAATCTGAAAGATCAGCCGGTGTTCTTCGGCCATGGATGGTTACCTGTCAATGGTCGACTTGGGAGTGAGGCAGACCACGCTGCCTTTGTTTGCATTCAGGACTTCGCGAAGAAGTCGCTCGGGTTCCACGACCAGCCCTTCATAAGCGCTGGAGTAGGTGACGACGCCACAGTTAATGGAAAGTTTTGATGTTTGTCCCTTGGGGCCGGGCAGAATCGCAATGTGGCCAGCGGCGTCGACTAGTTTATTAGCCAGGGCCGCGGTGGCTTCGATATCCTTTTTGGGTAGAATGATGGCGAACTTGTCTCCGCCGTAACGGAAAGGCAGGCCGATTTTTCTCACGTAGTCCTTGATCAGCAGGCCTAAACCATGCAGGAGGCTATCTCCTTCGGCATGGCCGTGGAGTTGGTTATAAAGCTTGAAATTGTTAACGTCGATCATCAGTAACGACAGATCATATTTCCCTTTTTCCGCTTTATTTATTTGATCGATCAAGCTGCGGTCGAAATAACGCCGGTCATAAAGGGTGGTCAATTCGTCGGTTCTTGATAAATGGGCGATCTGTTTTTTCGTTTCGCCCAGTTCCTGGGAATACATTTTTAGTTGGGCTATTTTTCCCTTTAGCTCACCATAAAGACCATCAACGTGGCGGTGCAGGGAGAATATTTCGTTTTTATCCGTAATTTCTACACGTGTTTCCAGAAGTTCCGCCGTCTTGGCCTTGACATCCTCAGTCAATTGTTCCAAGGATTTTACCCACCAGTTCATGAGGATCAAGCCTAGAATCGGAACAACCAGCATGATCAGAAGCCCATAAGTCACCGGATCCATCAGGGCTTCAATCTGTTTGGGGCTTAAATGCGGCCGAACATATTCAATGATTATATACATCATGATCAGCATAGGCAGGAGAGAACTCAGGATATAAAACACAAGAAAGGTGGTCCTGAATCTTTCCGAAACCAGTGACATCAAACGACTCATGTCTGCCTCCCGTTAATCCTGACCCGAGACGGGCATGATTTGGAATAGCATCGTATATATAGAGAACATATCACAACCATTCTGTGCAGGTTGATAAATTTGGACCGTGATAGCCTTGATTCTGAAAACTCCATCTTCATGATCATATAGTATCTTAAAATTACGAATGGCTCAATAATGATCAAGGTCGGTGGATAAACATTGGAAAAGCCCGGCTGGGGAGACAGGTCGGGCTATGTACATATTTCATTGATATTCAGAGGGTTGTAACTTAACCCAAGTTTACCAAGATAATTATAAAATTGTAATAATATCTTTATATT
>JADFXS010000034.1:0-13802 GCA_015233515.1 Deltaproteobacteria bacterium
GATCCTGGCCCAAGGGAACAGCCAGGTCGCGGCATATATCCGCCGTCCGGGTATCCTGCCAGACAATGGCGTTGGCGTATGGTTGGCCTGTCCTGCGGTTCCAGATTATGGAAGTTTCCCGCTGATTGGTTACGCCGATAGAGGCGACTTCTTCGGCTTTGATCCGGCCTTGGTTAAAGACTTCGCGAATTACCGTAAAAGTCTTGTCCTTGATTTCCAAAGGGTCGTGTTCCACCCACCCTGGTTGCGGATAAATTTGACGATGTTCAAGCTGGTGGCTGGCAACGATCAGTCCCTGTCGATCAAATATAACGAATCGAGTGCTCGTGGTTCCTTGGTCGACAGCTCCGACATATTTTTTTTCGATCATTTTTTTCCCCCGGCTGAGGTTGGTAGTAAAGTGACTCACAAGCGAGCGTCGTAGTGTAATAAACAAGGGAATAAAGTCAAGAATATTCTGGATAACATATATTTATAGCTTGAGAGCGTCAATACATATTTATTCTATGGCCAGGCTGGTTTCAATGCTGGAACCTCTCGTCTTCGATGACGCGCATCTAGGCAAGTGAGGCTGAGTTATATTATCGTGGTTTTTTCCTATGCCGCTTCGAGCCCTGCCGAGATACTTCTATAGGTGAATCTCTGGGGCAAAAACTCCCCATCGTAGGTAGTAACGGTAATATTGAGTAAATGTTCTGTAATCATGGGGTTATAGGCTATTTACTTTCTAAGCGTTAGGGTGATTACACCCCAAATGTCTGACCAATTCGTGTTCAAGGGTCGTCGGTGCCTGTTAAAAATTATAAATGAAATCAGCATAATATAAAAATTACCAAAATTATTGATTTTGGCTTATCCATTGCATGTATAAAGCGAGCAGCGGCAAATGAAGTGGAATATCGGACAGTGCATGAAAGCTCTGATTGTTCAAGAAGATACCGAACACAGCCATGAACTGACCAAGATCCTGTTACATGCCGGTCTGTCGGTTGAACGAGTCGGCACTTATCGGGAATCTTTGGACAAGGCAACATGGGGTGATTTCGATCTGGTTTTTTTGGACATGTCGACCCCAGACATGCCTGCGGAAGAAGCAGAAAAAATCATTCCCAAGCTTAAAGAAGCTCTGCCCTTCGCCAGATTCATTGTCATGACTGCCGATAACACCCGGGACTTGGAAAAGCGAGTCCGCAAACAGGGTATTTTGTACTACATGACTAAGCCTTTTGATTTCAATGCCTTATCGCAGTTAATCCGGCATCAGATCCAAAGGGCTCGACATTTGACCTGAAATGATTCAGCCGGGGTAATAGTATTGAAAAAAATCGCACACCAACCTCAGACCATGAGGCCATCCCCATATAACCCACCAGGTCACCTTGCTCGTGACCGTCGATCCTCTTAAGCTTTTCCCCACCTGACTTGATATGAGGGGCGGTTACCCCGCCGCCCCTCACCCCAAACTCTTCCATCTACTTCTTTTTTATCACTATTGCTATAATTTTCCATCTTGCTTCCCACTATTTCTTTCCCCAAGCGGTTTTTTAAGGTAGACTATCCCTAAATCATGGATATCCGGGGATGCGGCCATGTCGCCAAAACAGGTCTTGCTTCTATGGAATCTACTTTTCACGGGAAATCAACCAGCCATAACCGAACTCCGGCCCAAACTCAGTCGGGCGGAATGGAAGGCCATGGAAAAAGATGGGTTGATTGAACCCCAACGTCGCGGACGACGGATTCATATCTGTCTTACACCAAAGGCCCTTGATTGGGCGGCAGAGAATATGGACGCTGAAATTTCCCAGTCTCAATATGCAGCCGAAGCGCTTTCCGCTCTTTTGGGTAAATTAAAAATCTATTTACGCGAAACTAAGTCAAGTTTGCCGGAATTCATAAAACAAGCCGCCGCAGCCGAACCTGAAAGCCGGCCGATGAAAAGTGATCCTCCAGACTTGGCCGACCAAGTGCGTCAAGCTTATCTGACTGTCTCCGGAGGACTTTTGAACGTTCGGGTTCGCTTGGCTCAGTTGATATCTTACCTGTCGGACGTCCCCAAGCCGGTTCTGGATGAACTGCTAGTCGCCATGCAGCGGGTCGGCCGGTTCGGATTAGTGTTATGGTCATTGGATGATCCCCGTGATATAACCGCGGCCGACGATCAAGCGGCGGTGTCTATCGCCGGAATTAAAAGACATATTATTTATATGGAGTCATAAAATCAATGAAGGGGCTGGAGGCCCTTAAACTGGCCAGTTTTGATTGGGTGATGCGATTGGACGATGTCTGGCGGACATCTCCGTACGATGTTCCCGAGTTTAACGCGCATTTGCGTCAAGGGGTGATTGATACCTGCCGGCAGTTGAAAAATACTTCACCCCTGGGGTGGGTCATTATTGGACCGGCCGGCGCCGGCAAAACTCACTTGTTGGCTAGTTTGCGTCGAGAGGCCGCTTCGGCCGGATATTTTTTCATTTTGGTCGACATGACCGACGTCAAGGATTTCTGGGAAACCTTGCTTTTAGGTTATCTGACCTCACTGCGAGAACCGGAGGCTCAGCCTCAGGGACGCCGGTTAATCGTGGAAATTCTAACTTTTTTAGGCTTGGATCGAAACAAGGCCCAACGTTACGCCATTGCCTTGGGAAAAATTCCCCGAGACTCCCTAGTTGAAAACACTAACAAAGTCATCCAGAAATTGGGGCAGCGCTTTCGCCAGAAAGTAATCAGCCACCAAGATATCATTCGAGCGCTTTTTCTTCTTAATTCAGACGATTTTGTTCTTGGCAACCTGGGTTACACCTTTCTGCAAGGACTGGCCCTGGAAGAATACGAAGCCAAGTCGTTAGGCCTGCGTCAGCCTCAGATGGAGCCGATTCAAGTCCTTCGGGGCCTATCCTGGAGCCTTGGCTTGGGTGGCCCCACCATTTTGGCGCTGGATCAACTGGATGCCATAGTCAATGAACAGCATCTGGCTTCGGGGTTGGATGAGAGCGGGGATCGGGCCAAGGAACAAAAAATGGCCAAGATGATTATCGAAGGTCTGGGCCGCGGCCTTTCGGCCTTGCCTGATCATACGACCCGGACCCTATGCCTTTTGTCTTGTCTGGAATCGACCTGGGACATTATGCGGCGAACCGCTCTTAAATCCAGTACGGATCGGTTTCAAGCCCCGATGGCCCTCCGACCTGTAACTCAACCCCAAATGGCGGCGGATCTGGTCGCCCGCCGCTTAGCCCGGGCTTTTCGATCAGTGGGAATTTATCCACCTTTCCCGACCTGGCCGTTTCGACCCCAGGCTTTTGAAGCGGTCGCCGGTTTGACCCCCCGCGAAATACTTAAACGCTGTGAAGCCTACCGGCGTAAATGTCTGGAAACCGGCCTGGCCGAAGAACTCAATTCGCTGGCCGACGTAGACATTTTAGTTCCCAACGGGCATGAACGAGATGAATTCAAACAAATCGATTCGGTTTTTGAAACCAGGCGTCAAGAAGCCGCTGTGGAAATGTTATTAGCCGACGACCAGGAAGATCAATTGGGCGATCTGCTTCAGACCGCTTGTCGATGCCTTGGTCGGGAAGCCCCTTTACCAGACGAAATCGATGTGATTTTGGAAACACAATTCGGCGGAGGCAAAAATTATACTCCCTTGCATGTTCGTTTGAGTCTCATTTACACTCAACGGGGTGCGGAAGAAACGCATATCTGCCTGAGGGTCCTGCAAAAAACCAACCCTACTGCTTATTTAGCCCGGTTAGCCGCGGCTATGACCGCCTCCGGCATCGATCGTCATCTCAGTTTTCGGCGATTGTTCCTTCTTCGTTCTTTTCCACCGCCGGATAGCCCTCGGTGTAAAGAAGCCACTGAGGCATATGAGAAGGCCGGCGGCCGATTTTTAGAAATGACCGCCGATGATATCCGTTCTCTGTGGGCCCTCAACGCCTTGGAACAGGCGCCTCCGGCGTATTTTGATGAGTGGCTTTTGGCGCGCAAACCGATTTCCAAGATTTCATTCTTTCCTGAAGCCTGTCCGGAGTTCTTTCAAAATAATATTAACACCGAGGCCTCTTCCGCGGAGTGGCCGTCGACTGCGTCGAATCAGTCAGGCGAGGTCGGGTCCAACCCCATGGAGAACTTGATTTCCCTGGGACGCAGCGTGGAAGGCCCGGATGCCCCCAGGACAACGAATTGTCCGGTGACGGCTTTAATCAGGCACGTGGCCGTCGTGGCGGCTCAAGAACAGGGCAAGGCCGTAGTGATCCGTCGTTTGATAGAAGGGACCGTCTCTGCCGGACTACGGAACCTAGCTAGTGATACTTCAGGTGACTTGGCTCGCTTGGGTGTTCCCTGGCCCGACGCCCCCAGGCCTTGGTTGGGCGGAGAAAGCAAACGGGCCAAGGAATATCATCGAAAAATGGATCTGACGCTCCATACTCCAGGTCAGGAAAAAGGACGACCGTTATCATTTCCTCTGACCCCGAGCTTTAAAAATATTTTGCTCTCGGACTCCTCCAATGAAGGCCCGATCGGCCTAGACGACCTGCTTCGATTGACCATGGCCAATTTTGTGGAACTGACGTCCGGAGGTAGATGGGGAAAACCGGCCAAGAAAAAAACTATTTTTACGGCGGCCTTGAAATATTTTGCCTTGCAAGGTGGACGCACTACAGATGAATTGATTTATCTTCTGGAAAATTTTCCGCCGGAAGCCGCGGGACGTATTAAGGACGCACCGCAATTAGCCTTGGAACTTGCCGGCATATTGAAAGAAAAGATGAAGAAAGATCTGTTGCTCGACCCGGTTGAGCAACCATTCGATCCGGAATTGTTTTTTGGACCCGCCTCGCGGCCTGGACGGGTCAAGGTAGCTGTTATCAATTTACTGGGACTGTCCGGCTTGAATGCTGGCGGGGACCTGATCACGCGTTTGATCATGCTGCTGGCGGCCTGGATGAAAGAACAAACTCCTCTGATACTCCCTGAACTGAAAGGCCTTTTGGTCATCGAAGAAGTCAAGAATTTTCTCCCGCTTGCCAAAACCTCACCCTGCAAGGAGGCATTGGTGTGGCTGGCGTCTCATGGATTGAAATATGGACTTGGACTAGTCATGGCCACCAACTACCCGAAAGAAGTCGACCTGGAAGTTATGTCCGGATTTTCAACCTGGTTGATCGGCGGGGACGGAACAATGCCTCGTCTCAAGCCCCTGAAAAAAATAGTGGAGCATCACGGCGGAAAAATCAAAGATCTTACCAGTCTCAACCCTAACTACTTTCTCCTTGTTGCCAAGGAGTGGTTGGGACCGCCGACCAAGATATCCGTGCCGATGAGTTGGTCCCACTATTCTCCGGAACAACTGCCCATGGATGAACTTCTTGACAGAGCGCGTAAGGGGGGTAAATAAAGCATTCTATTTATGACTTTGCCGATCAGGATCAAAAAGAAGAGGGGGCTTTTATATTAGGAATACCCGGCTCCATGGTGCGTGGGGTAATGTTTAAAATAAACAAATATTTATCGTAATTTAGGAGCGAGAAATCCTTTACGCTTTCAGCGCCGGCTTACATGGCCGTGGAGATTTCTCGTCGCGGCTGGAGCATGTTCTCGATATGACAACAGGCCGATTTTTTTAGAAACTAACACTCATGCCGGCATATTGGCCGGCACAACGAAGCATGAAAATGCTTAAATATAATATGGACCATGCGACATACTCCGATAAATATGGAAAAAGAAGTAGTTTTTTCCCTGGTTCCCAAGCTCCAGCTTGGGAACCGCTTTTGAGGGAAGCTGGAGCTTCCCGGCTTTTCCTAGCTCCCAAGCTGGAGCTTGGGAGCTAGCTGGAACTCATTACCTAAATGCGGCGCTGTAAAAACCGACATTTTCATATTAATTTAGGTAATTGCAAAACTAGAAAATTTGGCCCGGATTGAGGAGAGCGAGATTTTGAAGCCGCGGGAATACAGACGTATTTGGAGGACTTCAAAATCGCGCCCGACAAAGAGATGGGCAACAAGGACGGTTTGGCAATTACCTCTAATTCAGAATTGTTTTCTATCATTAGTTTCGCAAACCAAAAAACTTGGAGGGTTGGATCATGAAAGTTGTAGCTTTTAGCGGCAGTCCCCGAAAAGATGGTAATACCGCTATTATGGTCAAACGCGTATTTCAGGAATTGAATAAAGAAGGAATCGACACGGAATTGGTTCAGTTGGCCGGCAAAAAAATCCACGGATGTATAGCCTGCATGAAGTGCTTTGAAAAAGCCGATCAACGTTGCGTGGTCGATGACGATGTGGCCAATGATTGTATCTCCCGCATGGTCGACGCGGAGGCCATTATTTTGGCTTCTCCGACCTACTTTGCCGATGTGACTCCGGAAATAAAGGCTCTGATCGATAGAGCCGGCATGGTGAGCATGGCTAATGGCGGTATGTTAAAACGCAA
Source organism: Deltaproteobacteria bacterium (assembly GCA_015233515.1). Next base: position 6,448 of record JADFXS010000034.1, read on the forward strand.
GGTCGGGGCATCCGTGGTGGTGGCTCGGCGAGGTGGTTCTATACATGTGTTTGACTCCCTAAACCATTTCTTTTTAATCAGCCAGATGATCGTGCCGGGGTCAACCTACTGGAACCTTGGCTTCGGGATGAATAAAGGGGATGTGGAACAGGATCAGGAAGCCATGAAGACCATGGAAGTATTAGGTATAAACATGGCTTGGCTGATGAAAAAAATTAAAGGTGAGTGATGAAAGCGTCTTTGGGGGCTAAGACCCTGGGCATGCCTAATCCGGTCTGGGTCATCGGTTCATATAATCAAACCGGCCGTCCTAATATCATGACCGCGGCCTGGTGTGGCATCTGTTGTTCCCAGCCGCCCTGTATCGCCGTATCATTACGCAAGGCCACCTACACTTACGGCAACTTGATGGCGCGCAAGGCTTTTACGGCCAATATTCCTAGTGAGAATTACGCGGTTCAAACCGATTACGTCGGAATGGTTTCCGGACGGGATACGGATAAGTTTGAAACCACCGGCTTGACTCCAGTACGGAGCACAATCGTCGATGCGCCATATATAAACGAGTTTCCACTGATTTTGGAATGTCGGGTGATCCATGTCGCGGAACTGGGCCTGCATACCCAATTTGTCGGCGAGATAATGGACGTGAAAGCCGAAGAAACGGTTTTATCCGAAAATGATCCGGATTTGCTGAAAATAAAGCCCATAGTCTTTTCACCGGGGTCTAGGCATTATTACGGGATCGGCCCGGTTTTAGGTCCGGCTTTTAAAATCGGCAAACAGTAGAGGTGATTGCCAAATCCCGGTTAAAGCCATCTCATGAATACCAGAGGCCTCCATCTTGACTGGAGGCCTTTCAAAAATTACCATTGAAACAGAAAAAGTTTGACGTCGGCTTTTCTCTTTGTGTTACCTTTACACTACGGCGTAATAATACAGGCTGCCCGGTCGCCTTGGGCCAGAGCGTTGACTAACCTTTTTCTTTGGGGATTACATGGAAACCACCGGGTCCATAGAAAAACGTATCCGCCAGCATTTAGCTGATCATATCAACTTCCGACAGTCCAAAGCCATGGATTCCATTACCGTGCTTTTTATGGATCTGACTTTGGAGATTGGAGACTTGGATGACTTTAACCTGGCGGCCGTTTACCTGCCTAAAGTGGTATTAGGCTGGAACACTTCATTATATATGGACGAATTCGGAGGGGCCGCGGTCCTGGTCGCCAGCACCAAGACGGATTTGATGGATAAACGTCGTGATGGATTGCGGATAACCGTGCCGTTGTCCACTGAACCAATACAGGAAGGTGATGAATATCTGGTCCCCTTGGAATATCGACCATCGACACTGCTTCCCAACGAACTCAATCTGAATTCGGTCGTGGGGATGTTCGGGGTGTCTCCGGAATCGGCCTTGGAGATCGATGATGTGGCCTTAATTCGTAAGTATGCCGAATTACTTTCCCTTTCCATGATTCGCCGGCTTTTGTATCATAAAAACCAACAACACATTAATTTTATCAAGAACCTGGTCGCGGACATCGGCCACAACGTCATTGTGCCCAATATATTCTTTAAGGCATATTTGCGCCGGCTAGGTGGAAAAATAAAAAGGATAAAAGAAATACAAAGCCAATTGGCCAAGCTTCCAGAAAAACTTCCCCAAGCTTTACCTTCAGCGATCAGGGAGATGTCCGCGGACTTGGCCTATGCCAATGAAGGCTTAGCGGAAGAATTCGATCACATTCAAAAGCATTATTATAATACCAGTTTATTTCTGGAAACCTTGCTCAGGCAAAGCCACTTTGAAAAAGGACAATACGTCCTCCAGAAAAAAATGTGCAACTTCCGTCGGGATATCATCGAACCTCAAGTCGATCGCTTTAGGTATCGTCTGGAGGAGCGCAATATTGAAATCGATTTGTCCGCCGGCGGGGTTCCGGACCAACCCGTTGAAGCGGTCGTGGACGTAGGACTGATCTCTCAGGTTTTTGCCAATTATGTCTCCAATGCCGTCAAATACGCCCGGCCGATCAACTACGGCGGCTTTACTCGCAAATTTATCGCTTACGGACAGGAATATGTGCCGGATGTTTTTGGCCCGCACCAGGATGGCATCAAAATAAATCTGTTTTCCACGGGACGTCCCTTGGATACTCGTGACTATAATCGTACCTTTGATGAAGGTGATCGAGGAGCCAACGTCGGAGGAGAACGCGGTACGGGGCACGGCCTGCACTTTGTCAAGGAAGTCGTGGAACTTCACGGTGGTCGAGTCGGTTATGAATCCACCCCCATGGGGAATAATTTTTATTTCATTCTACCGAAATAATCCGTTCAGAACAAAATGATCGCATAATTATGAGCCCGCGGAAGCATGCCAACCGGATTCGAACTTGTGGGCAACCACCTGACGTTTTAATTAAATCAGACCGTTGAACATGCGGGCGAGCGCATTACCCGTAGCCTGCTACGGGATTATCGAACCCAAAATCAAAATGCGTTCATACATTACTTGTCGAAGATTCCCCGCTGCTCGCGGGGAGGATTCAAGGTGATCGGCAACCGGGTTCGAGCGATCCATGGGTGCGGGACCTTCCCGCCATAAAATGAGCATTACCTCGAGGAATCATGTACCAAGTTTCTTGAAGTCCGTGAAGCGCGATTCTTAATAGCCCTTGACAGGTCCTGGATTTCCGAAGATAAAGACTTGACGATGGTCTTATAAAAGCCGTCTATGGATATTATATTTCCTTCATGTGGAAAGGCGTCAATAATGCCTGTGGATCAGGAACAGCCCCGAGAGTTGACCCCGGAATCAACTGAAATTGTCATACCGGACCAGTTGCCCTTGCTGGCGGTTCGGGATGTCGTCATTTTTACCAATATGATTCTGCCTTTATTCGTTGGCCGTCAGGCTTCGGTTACGGCGGTGGAAACAGCCATGGCCGGATCAAGGCTCTTGCTCATCGCCACTCAAAAAGATCAAGGCCGTGATGACCCGGCTCCCGAGGATATTTTCGATATCGGGACCGTGGCCATGATTATGCGTATGGTCAAGATGCCTGACAATCGACTGAAAATTTTGATTCAAGGCTTGGCTAAAGCCAAAATTACCGAGTTTATACAGCGAGATCCTATGTATTCCGTCCGGCTGGAAAGATTGCCGGACTACGAATCCCCGGCCGCGACTCTGGAAGTGGAAGCCCTGGTGCGCAACGTCAGGGAACAGAGCGAAAAGATTTTGCAGATCAAGGGAATTCTCTCCTCAGATGTGGTGACCATTCTTGAAAGCATTGACGACCCCGGCCGTTTGGCCGACGTGGTGGCTTCGAATCTCCGTCTCAAGATTGAGGAAGCCCAAGCTGCTCTGGAAACCCTGGACCCGCTGAAACGTCTTAGTCTGGTAAACGAATTTCTCAACAAGGAACTTAAAGTCTCCACCATGCAGGCCAAGATTCAGTCCGAAGCCCGGGAGGAGATGGACAAATCCCAACGGGAATATTTTTTGAGGGAACAGATACGGGCAATAAAGCGGGAATTGGGCGATGCCGACGATAGAATTCAGGAAGCCGCCGATTTTCGAGAAAAGATCACCCGCGCCCGTCTGCCCCAAGATGCGGAACGTGAAGCCAACAAGCAGCTTAGCCGCTTGGAACAAATGCATCCCGATGCCGCGGAAGCCACCATGATTCGCACTTACCTGGATTGGCTGGTCGAGCTGCCCTGGGCCGTAACTACTCGCGATCGTTTGGAAATAAAAACCGCTAAAAAAATCCTCGACCAAGCTCATTACAATTTGGAGAAGGTCAAGGAGCGAATTCTGGAATATCTGGCGGTCCGAAAGTTGAACAAGAAAATGAAAGGTCCGATTTTATGTTTTGTCGGACCTCCCGGAGTGGGGAAAACTTCATTAGGTCAGGCGATTGCCAAGACCTTAGGCCGGAAGTTTGTCCGCATTTCCCTGGGCGGTATTCGCGATGAAGCGGAAATTCGCGGCCACCGTCGCACTTATATCGGGGCGTTGCCGGGTCGTATTATTCAGGGGCTGAAAACCGCCGGAACCAACAATCCTGTTTTTATGATGGATGAGGTGGATAAGATCGGAGCCGATTTTCGGGGCGATCCGTCGGCTGCTCTCTTGGAAGTCTTGGACCCGGAGCAGAACCATGCTTTTTCCGATCATTATTTAAATCTGCCGTTTGATTTGTCCAAAGTGATGTTCATAACCACCGCCAACCTGATCGATCCCATTCCCCAGGCCTTGGAAGATCGGATGGAGATAATCCGTCTGCCTGGTTACACGGAAGAAGAAAAGCTCCAGATCGCCAAACGTTATTTGCTGCCTAATCAGATTAGGGATAACGGCCTGACCTCGACCCAAGTGCGCATCACCGATCAGACTGTTCGCAAGATCATCAATGAATACACCCAGGAAGCCGGCCTGCGCAACCTGGACCGCCGTTTGGCGGCGATATGCCGAAAAATCGCCCGCCGCGTGGCCGAAGATGAAAAAAAGCCGTTTACCGTTTCCGCGGCCAACTTACATCGATATTTAGGCGTGCCGGAATTCCTGCCGGAACCGGAAAGAGAAGAAGGCGAAATCGGAGTGGCTACCGGTCTGGCTTGGACAGAAACCGGCGGTGAACTCATGTATATCGAAGTCCGGACCATGTCCGGTAAAGGTAACCTATCATTGACCGGACAACTTGGTGAAATTATGAAAGAAAGCGCCCAGGCCGCCCTTTCCTTCGCCCGGTCGCGAACCAAAGTCCTCCAAATCCGTGAAGATTTCTATGAATATCTGGATATTCACGTTCATGTCCCCGCGGGAGCCATTCCCAAGGAAGGACCATCAGCCGGAGTGACCATGACCGCCGCCTTGATTTCAGCCCTGACCGACCACCCGGTGCCCCGGGATATAGCCATGACCGGAGAAATCACTTTACGGGGTAAAATCATGGCCATTGGAGGATTGCGCGAAAAAAGCCTGGCCGCTCTTCGCGCCGGCATTCACAAAATAATCATCCCTGAGCAGAATCTTAAGGACTTGGACGAAATCCCGGCCAAGATCAAAACAAAAATCAAATTTCTCCCGGTCAAGGATATGGATCAGTTCCTTAGCTTGGTATTTCCCGACTTGAAAGCCATGGTCAAACGCCGACCGCCGCAAACCAGGCTGGTTGGCCGGCCCAAACGCCGCCGAGCCAGACCCAAACCTAAACCGTGAGAACTTTTGAACATGCCGGCGAACGTATCCCCGCGGCTTGACCCAGGGAAGCTTCTACATGCCGGTGAGCGCCTTCCCCGGGGCCGGCCACGGGGAATTTCCATAAAACATCTAAGATATCAACGGTTATGAACCGAGGCCAATCGCTTATGTCCAAAGTTGCTTATTTTGATTGCCCGTCCGGCGCCAGCGGCGACATGATTTTAGCCGCTTGCCTGGACGCGGGCTTATCCATTGAATTCCTGCGGGAACAAATCAGCCTCCTGCATCTCCACGACTACCAGATAGAAACCCGGATGGGATTGAAGATGGGAGTAACCGCCCGGATCTTTCATGTCGCGGTCCAACATCAACATCATCATCGCACTTGGGGACATATCCGCGAGTTGATAGTTAACAGTCATCTATCCGTTAAAACTAAAAACCTGGCCGTGCAGATATTCCAACGGCTGGCTCAAGCCGAAGCCCGTATTCATGGAGTGTCTGTTGATCAAGTCCATTTCCATGAAGTGGGCGCCGTGGATTCCATTATCGATATTGTCGGCGCCGCTGTAGCTTGGGAGTATTTTGATCTGAAATCCGCCTGGGTTTCGCCTTTGCCCCTAGGCGCCGGTTTTGTGGATACCGCCCACGGCCGATTACCATTGCCGGCGCCGGCCACCTTGGCTCTGTTGGAAGGCGTACCCACCTATGGGACAGACTTGACATCGGAACTGATCACTCCCACCGGAATCGCCATCCTGGCCACACTGGCGACGGGATTTGGCCCTCGGCCGGCCATGACCATCGAAATAACCGGTTACGGGGCCGGGACCAGAGATCTGCCGGACCGTCCCAATATCTTGAGACTGACTTTGGGGCGCATAGAAACGGAGATCGGGAGTGAGACCTTGGTGGTCGGTGAAACCAACGTAGACGATATGAATCCGGAAATCTGGCCTTTTATTCTGGAACGTTTGCTGCTTGCCGGCGCTTTGGATGTTTGGCTGACGCCCATTCAAATGAAAAAGGGGCGTCCGGCGGTTACTTTGTCTTTTTTAGCCCGTCCGACTGAAGAGACTGAACTGTGCCGGATACTATTTCAAGAATCTACTACCTTAGGCATTCGCACTCATGAAGTCAGGCGCGCGGCTCTCAAGCGAACGACGGCCACCGTTACCACTCCTTGGGGCGATCTGCCGGTTAAGAAGATTTTTCGTGATTCCCGGATTGAGTTGGTTCCGGAGTATGAAGCATGTCGAAAAATGGCTTTGGATTCCGGACTACCCTTGCGGGAAATATATGAGATGGTGAGATCAACCAAGGATCAAGAAGAGCCGGGATGATGACATCCTTCATGGCTCTTGGCGTCGGAATTTTTCGAAAAAATTTTCACATTAAGCTATGGATATTTTTCTAATTTTTGAATAAAACCATGCCTGTCGTCTCGGATGAAATGCGCAAATGTCGTCTATGTGGTCACCGGTGCGCGGTTGATCGGCATAATGGTCAAAGGGGCCGTTGCGGCCTTGGCGCGGACGTAATGGTCGCCAAACATTTACTGCACTTTGGCGAAGAACCGCCTCTGACCGGAAATCTAGGTTCGGGAACAATTTTTTTTGCCGGCTGTCCATTGTCTTGCGTCTTTTGTCAGAATTATCAGATTTCCCAAGAGGATCGAGGCACGCCGGTCACGCCCTCGGAACTGGCCGATATGATGCTGGACTTGGAAAACCAGGGCGCTCATAATATCAACCTGGTTTCTCCCACCCCGTGGGTTCCGCAGATAGTTGAAGCGGTAACCCGGGCCCGATCCCGTGGACTAAACTTGCCTTTGGTTTACAACTCCGGCGGTTTTGACAGCTTGTCCGCCCTGCGTTTATTGGACGGGATAATCGACCTGTACCTGCCTGATGCCAAATACCCGGACAAAGTCGTGGCCAGCCGGTATTCTGGAGCCGCTAACTACGCTGAAATCAACCGGGCCGGTTTAATTGAAATGTTTCGTCAAGTGGGGCCGTTAGTTTTGAACTCCCGAGGCTTGGGCATAAAGGGGTTGTTGATCCGCCACCTGGTATTGCCGAACAACCGGGCCGGAACCGATCAGGTGTTAACATGGTTGGCGTCTCGATTTGGCCAG
>JADFXS010000034.1:13954-18848 GCA_015233515.1 Deltaproteobacteria bacterium
ATGTTTTTATCCAGGATTTAACCGCATCATCCGTGTGTGTGCCGGATTTTGATACACCCGGGGTTTTCGCCGGATTTCGTTGATGTCATGATAGAACGCAGCCCAAGTACTTGTGGATCGGACCTTAATAGTATATGTTCGGAGACCTGTTCCGGAGATTCGATATATTCGTCATGAACATGCGGGCGAACGCTACCGTGTTGACTTGCTGTGGGGCTAGCGAAAAAAATTAACCGCTTTCTTTCCTTGCATGTCGAAGATTCCTTGCGGCACGGTTCAGGGAGCTTCAACTCAGGGGTTATTCAACACGGTCGCACACGTGTGAACCGGAATGTTTTTACCAACCGGCTTCCAACGTTCATAAGTGAGGTGTCATGTGGTGGATTACCCTAAGATAATCACGGCGATTCCCGGTCCTCTGGCCAAAAGCATCCTGGAAAAAGATAAAAAATATATTTCTCCATCATATACTCGCGGTTACCCACTTGTCATCGACCATGGTGAAGGGGCTTTAGTAATAGACGCCGACGGTAATGTCTTTCTGGACTTCACTTCCGGGATCGCGGTCTGCAATACCGGTCATACACCGCCCAAGGTGGTGGAAGCCATCATCAAACAAGCTCATAAGTTTCTGCATATGTCCGGAACGGATTTTTATTACGGTGTCCAATCCGAACTGGCGGAAAAATTGGCCGCCATATCTCCCGGCGATAAGAATCGTCGTATTTTCTATTGCAACTCCGGAGCCGAAGCGATAGAAGCTGCCTTGAAATTGGTGCGTTATCATTCCAAACGCAGCCGGATCATATCTTTTTTCGGATCGTTTCACGGCCGGACCATGGGCGCATTAAGCTTATCAGCCAGCAAAGCCGTCCATGAAAGAGGTTTCGCTCCCCTAGTGCCCGGGGTGACCCACGTTCCTTATGCTTATTGTTACCGGTGTGCTTATAACCTGAAATATCCCGATTGCGACGCTTATTGTGTCGACTGGATCCAGGAAGATCTTTTCAGGCGGACCATGCCTCCCGAGGAAGTTGCCGCCGTTTTTGTCGAGCCCATCCAAGGAGAAGGCGGATACATCATGCCGCCGCAGGGTTTTCACGATAAACTCCTGCGGCTTTGCCGCGAATATGGCATTCTGTATGTCGCGGACGAAATTCAAAGCGGCATGGGCCGGACGGGTAAAATGTTTGCTTGTGAGCATTTTGCCGTGGATCCTGATATATTTACCGTGGCCAAAGGTATCGCCTCCGGAATGCCGTTGGGCGCCATGCTGGCGCGTGATTCCATCATGAGTTGGGCGCCGGGTTCCCATGCTTCCACTTTTGGCGGAAATCCGGTTAGTTGCCAAGCCGCCCTGGCCACAATCGAATTGTTGCAGGATGGATTAGTGGAAAATGCCGCGATCATTGGCGCGTACTTTAAGGAACAGCTTTTGAGTTTGCAGGGACACCATCGATTGATCGGAGACGTCCGCGGGATCGGCCTGATGCTGGCGATTGAACTGGTCAAGGATCGGGTAAAGAAAACAAAAGCCATCGATGAAAGAAATCGAGCCGTGGATATGGCTTTCCATAAGGGACTCTTGATCTTGGGTTGCGGAGAAAATTCCATCCGCTTCATCCCGGCTTTGACTGTCGGGCGGGAGGAAATAGATCGAGGCGTGGATATTTTGGATGGTATTTTATCGGAGATCGAAGCCGGATAAATTAAACCGCGCCGGGTTTCAGCCGGATGGCGCTAAGCAGAGTCTATTGGTTGCGTGAACGCCTTTAGGTGCGCGGTTTATTAAATATATGCGAAAAAATCATCCTGGGAAATCGGTTGAAAAACCAAACTTGCCGCCGGTCGTCAGCGCCTGAAATCAGGTGACGGATAGCTCATGAAATTGCCGGAATACGGGTTCAATCACCGATATTATCTAGATAATTGCGAGAAAATATTTTGACTTTCCTCGACCAGGTTCTCCAATACCTATTCACCGGTTTGACCACCGGCAGTATCTACGCCTTGATAGCCATCGGTTTTTGTCTGATTCACAACTCTACCGGCGCGGTTAATTTCACTCAGGTTGATTTTGTCACCCTTGGTGGAATGATGATGTATACTTTTCTGCAACAAACCGGCTTACCCATGAGCGTTTCCTTTTTTCTGGCCATCGCTACGGTCACCTTGGTGGGAGTCGCCTTCCAGTGGCTGGCCATCAGACCGGCCCGCTCCCGCGAAGTCATCATCATAATTTTTATTACTATTGGAGCTTCCCATGTCATACGCGGTCTGATAAAGATCATTTGGGGCAAAAACTCCATGGCCGTCCCGCCCTTGACCGGCGATCAGCCGATTCTGCTTTTCAACGCGGCCATACTGCCTCAAACCTTATGGATTGTGGCCATAACCATTGCTACGGTCATCTTACTTCAAATCTTTTTTTACCGGACCTTGACCGGTAAGGCGATGCGGGCTGTCGCGGTCAACCCCCGGGCCGCGGCTCTGGCCGGGATCAAGGTCCAACGGCTGGTCATGCTATCTTTTGGACTGGCCGGAGCCTTGGGCGCCTTGGCTGGAATACTGATCGTGCCCATCGCCACCTTGAATTACGAAATCGGAGTGATGCTGGGCTTAAAAGGTTTTGCGGCCGCGATCCTAGGTGGCTACGGACATTTTTTTGGGGCGATTATCGGCGGCCTTATTCTGGGCGTGGCGGAAGCTTTGGGTGCGGGTTTCATATCATCCACCTATAAGGACGTTCTGGCCTTTGTCATTCTCTTGCTGGTCCTTTTCGCCCGACCGGGAGGTATCGTTGGTTTTGGTCAAGCAGACCGGGTATAGTTGAAAATGGATCGGAAGATAGATTCGGGCCGTTCTCGGTTTCTCCCGGTCCGGCTAAAGACAACCCTTGACAAGAGCGATTGGCCAGAGACTGCACATAGTATATTTTTTTTATAGAGGTGACCGCAAAACTAGGAATTTTGACTCAAATCGAGGAGGACGAAATTTTGAAGCTGCAGGAATACTGACGTATTTTGAGCAGTTCAAAGTTTAACCCGACAAAGAGTTGGGCCAAAAGGGCAGTTTTACAGTTACCTTTACTTAATGGAAATCGAATTATCAGCCTGACATGAAACTGCAAAGTTGGTTATTGATCGTCTTGATCGCGTGTCTGGGGAGCCTGCCCCTGGCCGTGAGTAATCCGTATTATTTGAATGTTATCAATATCGCGGGTCTGAATGTCATCATGGCCGTAGGCCTGAATTTACTCATTGGTTACGCAGGTCAGATCTCCTTGGGGCATGCGGCGTTTTTCGCCATGGGCGCTTATATTTCCGGGATATTGACCGCCCGATACGGATTACCTCCTTGGCCGGCCTTGGCTTTGGCCATGACGGGAACCGGTCTGGCGGCTTACCTCATCGGCGTGCCGACCATGAGATTATCCGGCAATTACCTGGTCATGGCCACGTTGGGATTCAATATCATCATCAATATCATCATTAATCAGTGGGATGAGGTCACCGGCGGTCCGTCCGGATATCCGGGTATTCCACCCTTCTCGATAGGCTCATTTGTCTTGGACACGGATCTTCGCGCCTATTACCTCATTTGGGGGTCTGTCCTGGCAACTATGTGGTTGGCTTTGAATCTTGTCGACTCCCGGGTCGGGCGGGCTCTGCGCGCCTTGCACGGCAGTGAAGTGGCCGCGGCCAGTCTTGGAGTGGACACCGACCAATATAAAGTGAAAATATTTGTTTTTTCCGCCTGCCTGGCCTCGCTGGCCGGCAGTTTTTACGCCCACTATTTATCTTTTATCAGCCCAAAAACTTTTAACATCTTTTTTTCCGTGGAACTGGTGACCATGGTCATGGTTGGAGGACTGGCTTCGGTCTGGGGGAGTTTACTTGGCGCAATCCTTTTGACGCCTTTGCCGCATCTGCTGCACTTTTTCGAAGAATATAAAGATGTGGGGTACGGCCTCATTCTCGTTTTCCTGTTGATCTACCGACCACAGGGATTGCTGGTCGGTCTTCGTTGGCCGGAGGGCAAACGGCCCGCTGAACGGCCGGCGGCTTCAAAGGAGTGATCCCATTGCCGGCGATGACTTTATTCTGACTGTCCAAGGCTTGACCAAATCTTTTGGAGGAGTCCATGCCTTGAACCAGGTCGCCTTCCAGGTTCCCTCCGGCAGTATTACGGCTTTAATCGGGCCAAACGGCGCCGGTAAGACCACCTGCTTGAATGTGGTATCCGGAGTTTATCGGGCCGGATCTGGAAAAGTAAGCTTCAGGAATCAGCCGATTACTCATCAGCCATCTTTCCGCCTGGCCAAATTGGGTATGACGCGGACTTTCCAAAATCTTCAGGTTTTCCGGCACATGACGGTCTTGGAGAACGTCATGGTCGGACTTCATGCCCAAAGTTCGGCGCAATTTCTACGATCCATGTTCCGGACCGGCGGAGTCCGGCGGGAAGAAAAGACAATCCGCCAAAAAGCGCTAAACATGCTGGAATTTTTTGGTTTGGCTTCCAAAGCCGATCTCGAGAGTACTACCTTGGCTTATGGGGATCAAAAACGGGTGGAAATGGCTCGCGCCCTGGTCAGTGATCCCAAACTGCTCCTGCTGGACGAACCGGTGGCCGGCTTGAACACTAGGGAAACAGCGGTCATGGGGGAGATGATCCTGCGAATTCAAGGGCAAGGTATAACTATTTTATTAGTTGAGCACGATATGGATTTGGTCATGGGCGTGTCCGATCAGGTCGTGGTGCTCAACCATGGAGAAAAAATCGCCGAAGGCGCACCGACCACGGTGCAACGCGATCCGCGGGTCATTGACGCCTACCTGGGTTTTGAGGACCATCGTGCTTAGAATCAGGAACGTGATTGCTCATTATGGTC
>JADFXS010000398.1:0-389 GCA_015233515.1 Deltaproteobacteria bacterium
CGGATTGGCGGCCATGGCCATCATGCCCAGTTCGGTCAGTTTCTTGGCCACGGCCATCTTCGGGTTCATTCCCGGTTTGATTTTAGCGGCCAGCGTCATGATGGGTTCCTTGGTCTTTTTATTCTTGACCAATTCCAAACCGACAAAGAGACCCAAACCGCGGACGTCGCCGACGCAGGGATGTTTTTCCTGGAGTTCCTTGGCTTTTTCCAGCAGATATTTCCCCATTTTGGCCGAATTTTCTATCAGGCCGTCGGATTCATAAATGGGAATCACCGCCAGCGCGGTGGCGCAAGCCAAGGTATGGGCGGCGTAAGTGGCGCCATGGGCGAAAAACTGCTCCTTGAAGCGATCGCCGATATACTTGCGGACAACAGTGGCGCCCAAGG
>JADFXS010000398.1:483-3336 GCA_015233515.1 Deltaproteobacteria bacterium
CCGAAACCGCTCATGACCTCATCGGCGATAAGCATCACCCCCCACTTGTCCAACACCTGGCGCAAAAGCGGAAAGTATTCCGGTGGGGGAACGATGATGCCGTTGGCTCCGGTTACCGGTTCGCAGATAAGCCCGGCCACCTTATCGCCACCGCCTTCCAACTCGATCACTTCGTCGATATATTTCACGCACTGGAGGCCGCATTCCGGATATTTTTGACCGAACATGCAGCGATAACAATATGGTTGCGGGACATGAATCACCTCGGTCCCACCCATTACCTGAGCCCAACCGCGGGCGTCCCCGAGAGACAGGGACATGGATGTGGCCGTGCCGCCGTGATAACTGCGAAAGCGACCAATGATTTTCCGGCGACCTGTATATTGGTGACAAATTTTAACGGCGGCTTCGTTGGCTTCCGTGCCCCCAAGCGATATGAAGCTTCGCGACAGGTCGCCCGGAGTGATATCCGCCAGAAGCTTTGCCAGCAGAGCTCTGGGCTTGGTGGAAAAATTGGGAGCAAAAGAGGTTAAACTCTGAGCCTGATCGCAAATAGCCTTGACCGCCCGCGGGTCCTGATGGCCGATATTGTGGCTGACAAAACAAGAACTGAAGTCTAAGCGTTGTCGGCCGTCTTCCGTGGTGAATCTGGTGCCTTTGGCGGAAACCACGCGCATGGGCGCGACGGAAGGTTGATAAGACCAGGAATGGAAGAGATGTTCCACTTCATATTGATCCAGATCGGCTTTGCCGGCCGGGATAAGGTTAACGTCAATCATAACGCCCTCCTAAAATGTTGATGCTGGGCAAGTTTTCCATGTTTGTCATTAATACTGAAACTCCGCCGGCCGCTGTTCCTATCTCTTTATGTTACTAAGATAACCTGGAATGGCGGCCGGGGGAGTCACCTAGATCAAGCAGCCCTGATCAGGATCAGTCTACGTTGAGGTGTTTGTATTTCGGCAGTAAACGATAAGCCTTTTTCAGGGCATCGCGTCGGAAAGGTTCGGCCAAAACCGGAGCTCCGCCTTGAATCACGGCATCGATGACGCAGGGTTTACCAGAGGCTACCGCATCGCGAACCACGTCGCCGACTTCCTGGTAATTTTCGACCCGATAGCCCTTGGCGCCCATGTCTTCCGCCAACTTGGCATAATTGGGATTAGTTTCCAGGACGCTGCCGATAAAACGGTCGCCGTAGTAGTCGATCTGGTTTTTAAGTTCCGCGCCCCACTGATGGTTGTTGGCGACGATGGCGATCACCGGAATGTTTTCCCGCACCGCGGTCATGACTTCGGACAGACCGCTGATGCCATAAGCGCCGTCACCCTGGAAGGCAAAGACAGGAGTATCGGGACGGCCGATCTTGGCGCCCATGGCCGCGCCGTAAGCAAAACCGCAGTTACCCCAACTCAAAGCCGAAATGTGCTGACGCACACCGTTGAACTTCAAATAAGAGTTGCACATGGAGGAGTTGTTGCCGATGTCCGTGGCCACAATGGAACCTGCGGGGATGGCACGGGAAAGCTCCATAAGGAAGCGACGGGGATGCATGAGTTTTTCCGTGGATGAAGACCATGTTTCCAGTTCGTCGCCCCAGATTTTCTTTTCCTTGGCCACGTCCGCCAGCCGGTCCGCGTTGGGCTGCAGATCGCTCTTGACCGCCTTGATGGCCAGAAGCAGTTCATGGGCGAATTCCTTGCAATCCGCGACCGCGGCTATGTTCACTCTCTTGACAAGGCCCAGAACCGTGGCATCCGAGTCAACCTGGATGATCTTGGCCTGTTTGGGCCAATAGTCGATGTCATATTGAGGTAAGGTGCCGAACGGTCCCAGGCGGCTACCCAGGGCGAGGACCACATCGGCCTTGGCAATGACACGCATGGCGGCTTTGGAGCCGCAATAGCCGATCGGCCCGACGGCTAATTGGTGATTGGCCGGGAAAGTATCGTTATGGAGATAGGAATTAACTACCGGAGCAGTGAGGTATTCCGCCAGAGCCTTGGCTTCCGCCAGGCCATCCGCCTGGGAAATGCCGCCTCCGGCCACGATGACCGGATATTTCGCGGTGGCCAGTAATTTGGCTGCGTCTTCCAAAGCCTGGCGGGAGCCGAACCCCTTGGCCACGGTCATGCTGGGATAGACCTCATATTCCCCTTCCCCATAGAAGTAGTCCCTGGGAATGTTAAGCTGGGTCGGACCATTCAGGGTTTTGGCCATATAGAAGCTGCGGCGAGTCAATTCGGCCATGCGTTCAGGACGGTTGACACGGACTTGATAGACGGTTTGCCTCCGGAACATATCCATCTGATCCAGTTCCTGAAAGCCACCGGTTCCGATCCCCATGGTGTTGGTTTCCGGAGTGATGGCCACTACCGGCGAGTGAGCCCAGAAAGCGGCCACCATGGCGGAAACAAAATTAGCGGCCCCTGGTCCGTTTTGAGCGATACAGGCTTGCGGCTGTCCGGTTACCCGGGCCAGACCGTCGGCGGCGTGGCAAGCGGCTTGTTCATGCGCCACGGGGATAAATCTGATACCGGCGTCCGGGAACAGGTCCAAAGCGTCCATGAAGGCCGATCCGACGATACCGAAAACGTTCTTGACGCCTTCAGCCGCCATGGATTCGACCAAGGCTTCACTCGAAGTCATTTTAATTTTACTCATATCAATTCTCCTTAAAGTAATATGGCACGTAAAGGTTCCCCTAACAGATCCGGGGAAACTGTTTACTCTGGTTAACGTGTTTCAAGACGTCTCACAAAGTCAAAGCCGAGGCGTCGGTGATTTTCTGACGCAATTCCAAAAACTTCATGTCCGTATGCTCCCGGGGCCTGGGCAGATCGACATCGTAAA
>JADFXS010000399.1:0-1851 GCA_015233515.1 Deltaproteobacteria bacterium
GCCGAAAAAAAAGCGGCGCCCGTTTTTCCTTTATGACCGTTATCGATAACATCCCGGAATTAATCGGATATCTGGAAGCAGTCAAAACAGATCTGGCCCTGGAGATGATCTCCCAGGCCGATCGCTCCGACGAATAGGTTCATCAGTAATGATAAATAAAGGTTGGAGGTTTTGGACCGGCACGGCCTGGAGGAAATATGGCATCTAAAGTGGAAACATCCACACCCCCCAATACTCCCATTCCCATCGGTCCTTACAGTCATGTGGCGAAAGTCGGTCAGTTCATCACCATCGGCGGAACCGCCGGAATAAATCCGGCGACCGGTCATCTCGCCGGTCCCGATATCTACTCCCAGACAAAGCAAATCCTTGATTCTTTCAAGATAATGCTCGAGTCAGCGGGATCGGATTTGAACCACATCGTTCATATTAACGTCTTCCTGAAAGATATGGCTGATTTTGATGGCACGTATCGGGCCTATATCGAAAAAATGGGCGATCATCGACCGGCTCGGACGGTTATTGGAGTGAACGAACTTCCCAAACCCGGTGTCCTGTTAACCATGAATCTGACCGCGGTTACCAAGGATCCAAGCTGAGAAATCACCGGGTAAAATATTAGGCTCTACCTGAGCCTGAAGAACAGCTTCAGGTCGGACTCGCGCATTCTGATTCAGAATCAACAGTGGTCTTGGCCTGGGGCAGTCCAATCAAATCGACTGTTGGTTCAATCCGCGATTTATTCCTGGCCCTTATCCACTGGTGGAACTGCCTGAAGGATAAAGCCAGTAACCCGACGGCTCCCAGCCACTCCAACCAAAGCGGAATCAATTCCGCGGCCTGTCCGATCAAAGCTTTGGGTGACAGATTCAACCAAGCATAGACTTGATCGACCATGAGGCCGCCGGCGACCGAACAAATTGCAATGGCTGTCAAATAAATAAGGGTGGCCCGCCGACCTAAAATTTTGAATAACACCGTTAATGAAGTCACATTGGTGGCCGGGCCGGCCAATAAGAAGACCAGAGCCGCGCCGGGACTGACTCCTTTCAAGATCAAGGCCGCGGCAATGGGCGTGGAAGCAGTGGCGCAAATATATAATGGAATGCCCACCGCCAGCATGATCAGCATACTGGACAGCCCCCCTCCCAGATGGCGAGTCATGAATTCCATGGGAACCAGAGTAGTAATCAATCCGGCCAGCACCAGTCCCAACAGGTACCAGCCAGCCATATCCGCCCAGACATCGTCAAAAGCATATTTAACTCCGGCCCAAATTTTTTCCCGTAAGCGATGATGAGCGGCGTGTTCTTCCGGCGGGCAGTTTTGCCCATCGCAACACCGATCGATTGTACAGCTCAAATCAGGGGTGATGGTGGTCTCGCCGGCCTGGTATCCCCAGAAGTTTTCGACCAGTCCTCCTACAACAGCGCTAACAAACGCCACTAAAGGCCTGGCCACGGTCATGAGGGGATCAAGCAAGGCATAAGTGATGGCAATGGAGTCCACGCCGGATTCCGGAGTGGCGATCAAAAAGGCCGTGATGGCGCCGTTGTTGGCGCCTTGTTTTTTAAGTCCCACAGCGGCCGGTAAAACGCCGCATGAACATAGAGGAATAGGCACTCCGATGGCCGCCGCTTTGAAAACCGATAAAAAACGGCCTCGGCTAAAATGGTGGGCTACCGCCTGAGGACTCAAAAAAATCCGCAAAAGCCCGCTGATCAGCAGTCCGAAAATGACATAGACGGACGCCTCCAGGAGGCGTCGCCAGGTTTCTGCGATCACCGTCCAGGTGAAATTCATAGTAGTTACCAATTTATTCCCGCTCGCGTTACAGACCAATGCCGATGA
>JADFXS010000399.1:1906-3333 GCA_015233515.1 Deltaproteobacteria bacterium
TGAGGCGACGCAGGTGATGGGAAACGGCGGAATCCGTGGAATCGACAAAGGCGGCCAGATCACAGACGCACATTTCTCCGCCGGCCAGGGCAAAAACCATTTTCAAGCGAGTCGGGTCGCTCAGAACTTTATAAGTCAAGGCCAGTCGTTCGATTTCTTGAGATGTCGGGGCTCGGGATAAGGCCCGCTCGACCACATCCTGGTGGACCAAGTTGGTCGAGCAAAGTTCATCCGGGGGGGTTGTATTTTTAGATTTAGGTTTCACGCGGCCTCCAGGAATATATGAGCATATGTTCATATATTAATAGAAAACCTTGCTCCTGTCAACTAATAATCGCTCAAATCAACCATGATGCTGTTTATTGACTAATGCCGGAAACAGATCGACCATCTAGGTCAAAGAGGCGGATAGCATTCTAAAGTGTAGGAATTTGCAGGTCTAAGAGTATTCGTCCAAGACCAAGACTCTCAGTCCGGGTCTCGAGCCACCCGAAAACCGATCCTTGATTCGAAAACGTGAGGCCATTCACCTATTCTTATACCGCAACGAATCTGAACGTCCAGACCACCCCAGGAACCGCCGCGCAAGACCTTCATTTCCCCTTTTTCCGGCCCCGTGGGGTTATCGGTGATACCCATCCGGTAATAATCACGGTCATACCAATCCGCGCACCATTCCCAGACATTCCCGGCCATATCATAAAGACCGTAAGGGTTGGGAGGATAAGCCCCCACCGGGCTCAAAGTGTGTCGAGGGTCAGTCCAAACCTGACCATGCTGGGCTTTCCCGGTGGCCGCCTCATTTCCCCAAGGATAACGCTTGTTTTCAAATCCGCCTCTAGCCGCTTTTTCCCATTGCGCTTCGGTGGGTAAGTAGAACCGCCGCCCGGTGCGCTCGGACAACCACCGGCAATATGCCTCGGCTCCATACCAGGAGGCGCCGTTAGCCGGATAATCCAGGCAGTCTTTTCTAGGATGATAACGATCATTGACCAGGATGACCGTGGTTTCGCTCGATGACTCGAAAAATCTGGAAATATCCCATCGATCACAAACATCGTTCAGGAAATGCGCCCACTCCATGGCGGTAATCAGGTAACGGCCGATTAAAAATTCGGGGACATTTACCGGATGAGGTGGAAACTCATCGCTATCGCCTTGTCCGACCGGGCTGCCCATGATGAATTCTCCCGGCGGAATTCGGACCATGACAAAAGATTTTTTGGTTCGAAATGGAATGATCGTCAAAATATGCCTTCCAATTCCAGATTTGACATCAAATTGCCGCAGTGAGTAGGCTGAATCGATTTCCGTCCTTAATATACACTAATTACTAGTGTATATGGGGAATGCTTTTGAGCCGACTCTTTGGCCTAAATCCACCATCAAATCGCGGATAAGGCGCGTAAATCCTAGGCGAAACGCGA
>JADFXS010000400.1:0-1135 GCA_015233515.1 Deltaproteobacteria bacterium
CAAAGATGGCGATGAGGTTGGTCAGGCGATCCACCTTTTCCTTGCCGGTGCCGAGCTTGGTGGAGTCGTTGAAGTCCGGCATATCGGAAAGTTTGTTGGCGTTGGCCAATGGGGCGATTATCTTCTTGTTGATCTGGTCGCCGATGTCCGGCGTACCTTTAAGGGCGACCATGTCCTTGAATCTCGCGCCCGAGGGAATCGCTATTGGCGCGTATGGCATGTCGGCGTATTTATCGCTGATGTATTTGATAAAGAGCAGGACCAGGACATAGTCCTTGTATTGACTGGCGTCCATGCCGCCACGGAGTTCGTCGCAGCTGGACCATAGGGAGGAATATAGTTCGGATTTCTTGATGGCCATGGTTTGTTTACTTTTTGCTCATCTGCTATTGGTTCGTTTTCGTGGGACTAACGGATTGCGCTTCAGCCGCGGCGCGGATAGCGCCGGCTGGAAGCGGTCGTTAGCCCAATCCTTGGAGCCGTCGGGGAGGGTCTTCCAAGCACGGAATATGAAGTATTTTACCCGACGATTCCGCTGATTAGGGCTATTCATAGCCGTCCTCCATGTCAAGCCCCCGCTCCGGGTCCAGTCCAGGTTTGCGGGGGAAGCTCGAGCCCTTCTGATGCTCGAACATCAAAAGGGCTCGATTTTTTTAATTAATCGCCTTAAATTCAGGGAAGTGTTTACGGATTTCTCCTTGGCCCACCAACCTGGTCAAAAGACGGTAATTGTTTTGCTCAAATCGTATCCGGCCGGCAATCACGGCCGGGTTCACTTCGAGTTTCTCTGCCAGGGCAACCACCATGGCTTCATTGGCCGCACCCCGGATCAGGCATTCATCCCATTTATCGGCCGGCATCAAGGCTTCCTCGGCCCACTCATCCGCTTCCTTTTCCATGAGGTTCTCGCCTTCACGCTTCCTCAGGTTGTGGTCATCGATAAAAACTTCGTTTCCATCATCCAGGTGGCGGCCCAAATGAGCCAATTCGTGCAAAAGAGCAAACCAAAAATTGTCCACACGATCATGACGTAGAGTCAAACCGATGACCGGAGTTTTGTCGGCTAAGAACATGGCCGCGCCGTCTAAATAGGTTTGAGGCAAATGAGCGACCACCACCAGGTGGATCCCATGGC
>JADFXS010000400.1:1162-3328 GCA_015233515.1 Deltaproteobacteria bacterium
AGGCCCCTTGGACCAGTAACTAAGTCTGGCCACGCGGAGCAGAAATTCCTGATGCACTGTGCCGGGCTTATAATGGACCGGCAGTTTATTTTCTTTCGCGAGTTGCAGAACCCGCAGACACCAGGCACAGAGAGCATAATTATCCGTCTTGAGGTTCATCCGGCCCTTGATGCCCTGGCGGAGGAGTAGGGCTTGGCGCAATACCCCCATGCCGCCGGCTCGGTCAATGAATCCACGAACGGCCTCCTCGGCTCGCGTCGCCAGGTCATTTCCTTTTTCAATCCAGCCGCGCTTGGCCATTTCGCGCAGGGGAAAAGCCTCCCAGTCGATACCCTGGGGTTGCTCCGGGAAATCGGTTTCCGGTTCCGCCAGAAGGATATCGGCCGGGAGGCCCAGATGTTTGTTCAGAGCCCGCATCATGGATAGGGAAAGTTTTCGCTTCCCGGCCAGAACTTCCGACACCTTGCCCCGGCTACCAATAAAAGGCACCAAGTCCTTGGGCGTCAGTCCTTTTTGCTCCATGACGAACTTAATCATGTCCACCGGATCGGATGGGCCAATCGGGTAATGTTTTTCCTCGTAAAGCTCGACGAGGGTGATCAGGAGCTCAAGCTCGTCACCGTCTTTCGAACCGGGCTCTGCCCCCATCAGTTGGCCGATGCGGGCGAGAGCGTTTTCATAGTCGGCCTCGGTTTTGATCAGCCGATCCATTTTATACCTCCTCCGCATTGATTTGGTCGTATTGTCCGTGAGTTCCGATAAAGCGTATGAATACGATTTCGTAAGCATACTCGATTCGCACCACCAGGCGATACTTGTTGCCGGCGATATTGAAGACGACTCGCCCGTTCTTCAGTACACTGGCATTCCCAAATTGGGCTTTCAAGTCTGCCGGTGAACTCCAGTGGGCGCGGAGGGTCAGGTTGTACCAGGCCGTAAGGGGTTTTTCCGCGTCTTTATAATCAGGCTGTTGCCAGAACTCACGAAGCGTTTTTCTTGAAACGACCCTCATGTCAGAAGTATATATGTTCCCAATTTTATTGTCAAGACATATGGTATCATTTTGGGAATTTTGAGGGCGCATTATCTCATTCCGGTTATGACCATGCGCCGACATATAGCCCGAACCGCCCCTTAGAGACCGATGGCCTTTTTCGGAATCCGGGAATAACTCTTAAAGGGAAAATTTTTCGAGAACTACTATAAGTTATGTCTCCGGAACCCGGAATCCGCCTGTGATGAACTGATTTAACGTGGTAAAATGAAAACGGGTTTTCCCAAATGGCGACTCACGAGGAATTATCCAGCCGGGCTTATCGAGCCGATAGTCGGGTTGAGGTTTCCCCTTCCGCGCCCGCCAGAAATCTCAGCGGACGAGGGCATTCCCCGCGGTTTGTCGCGAGGAGCGGCAATTGGTCCGATTTACGTTGAATCAATCAAGATGACGGCCTCGAGGCCGGACTTGATCGAGATGCTCCAAAATCAAAAACGGCGAACGGGAATTATGCCGAGGAATATCATATGGAGATAAAGACAGGGCGGGAAAGGTTATGGGAATTTGTTGCCAAGAGTATAGCCATATCCTTCTGTTACGCCATGACCGGAAAGCTTGGCCTATTGCTGGCCGTCCCGCCCGGATACGCCACCGCCATCTTTCCTCCTTCCGGTGTGGCCCTGACGGCCATACTCTTCCTGGGCTACCGTTTCTGGCCGGCCGTGTGGCTGGGATCGTTTCTTTTCAATATCCCGATAGATGCTCTTTCGACGAACTTTAATCTTCTAAAGACGCTATTCATTCCCGGATGCATCGGTGTCGGGGCCACTCTGCAAGCCGTGGCCGGGGCCCATCTCATCAGGCGTTTGGTGAAATACCCGATAACGCTCGACAAACTTGGAGAAATCGCCAAGTTTTTTTTAATTGGCGGACCATGTAGTTGCTTTATTGCCTCTATCGTCGGCGTGACGACTCTATTGCTGGCCGGAGCGATACGACCGGAAAGCTGCCTGATGAACTGGTTCACTTGGTTGGTTGGCGACTCGTTAGGGGTTATCGTTATAACCACGCTACTTTTATCTTGGTTCGCCGAACCGGCTTCGCTGTGGCGATCAAGAAAATGGACCGTGGCTTTACCTATATCCATGGCTTTCATAATTTCAGTAATCATA
>JADFXS010000401.1 GCA_015233515.1 Deltaproteobacteria bacterium
CGAGCGTTGCAGCCAGGAGTTACGTGCCTCGACGCCCGCAAGTGGTGAATTAGGGTATTCCCTGCTTGGTCGAGTTATGCTATTTCCTAGGCTATGGAAACGATAAACCAAGACGAACAACTAAAAGCGGTGGTGGCCTTTCACGGTCACTTGTGTCCCGGATTGCTCATCGGTTATCGCGCCGCCCTCCTGGCCTTGAAGATGATCGGCGGCCGGCGGGCCGAGGATGAGGAACTGGTGGCCATTGTCGAAAACAGCTCCTGCTCGGTGGACGCCATCCAGTTCTTGACCGGCTGCACCTTTGGCAAGGGCAACTTCATCTTCCGCGACTGGGGTAAGCAGGTCTTCACCCTGGCCTGGCGGCCGGATGGTCGCGGGGTGCGCTTGTCCTATAACCGCGACCGGGTCAACGCTTTGGCCCCCCAGGGTGTCGCCGACCGGGAAGCCAAAATCCGGATTCTGCTCACAGCCGAAGACCAAGTGCTGTTCGATATTACGGAACTCACGGTCAAACTGCCGGACATGGCCCGCATTTTTCCCACCGTCCTCTGTGACGTATGCGGCGAAGGGGTCATGGAACCGCGCCTGTTACAACTTCACGGCCGCAAGGTCTGCCCGGACTGCCTGCTGAAGCAGGATTTGTCGGTCACCATGACCCAGATGGCCGATTTTCTCTTCGAAGTGGGCATGCTCAAGAAAACTCCCCGCACGGGATACCAGTTCCTGGGCAACGGCCATGAAAACGTGGCCACCCACTCTTTTCGGGCCGCGGTTATCGGGTATCTTCTCGCCCATCTGACGACCGGCGCCGATGTCGACCGGACGGCCAAAATCTGCCTGTTCCACGATCTGGCCGAAGCCCGGACCGGAGACCAGAACTACGTCAACAAGCAATATGTGGTAGCGGACGAAGCCCGCGCCATGCGAGACGCGGCGGCCAAAGTCACCTGCGGCTCGGAAATCGAAGGCTATCTGGCCGAATTCAACTCCGGGCAAACCTTGGAATCTCAATTGGCCTATGACGCCGATCAGCTGGACTTGATCGTGGAACTCAAGGAAAAAATGGATCTGGGCAACCGGTACGCCGCGACCTGGTTATTTTATGCCCGTAAACGCCTCAAAACCAAGATCGGTAAGGATCTCCACGACGCCATCATGAAAACCGACTGGACGAATTGGTGGTTCGATAAAAAGGAGCATCTGTGGGTCAGGGAAGAAGACTAGATTAATCATTGCTTGGTTGTGTTATTCCAAATTGCGTGCCATCGGCACAAAAATGATACCATTAATTTTTTGGATAGGTCCTGTTGCCTCAAAGCCCATCCGGCAATAGATAGGCTCCGCAAAAAGTGACGAATTAACCGTGATTTGTTTTAATCCGGCCTGCCTTTTGCGGCATTCATCCTCGGCTATGCGGATAAGTTCTCTTGCTACCCCCACATTTCGGCGCCTCACAAAGAGCAGGGAAATATGATCGTATCGGATCATTTCTATCACTCCGACAATTTCCGCTTCATGCTCGGCAACTACTACCACTTGTTCTGAACCAGCCCGCTCAGCCAAAGCGTGCTGGTTGGCAAATTTGAAAAAATCATCGACACCTTCCGGTTCATAATCCGGCGCCACGAATTCGTTGAATACTTCCTCGATCAGGGAGCAGACTTTAGCCTCTTCTCCTTGTTTCATGAATCGATATCGTATTCCCGAATTCAACCCTGATATCCGCATGTGCCGCTCAATTTCCAGCATGATCCTGAACGACAGTTTCTCTCGTTCGGCGGTTAAATCGGCCACTTTTTCTCGAGCCACGGCCGCGACGTCTGTCGGCAACATGGATATGGCGTCGGAATTGTTACGATTTTTCGTCGCGGCTAAAATTTCCTTTTCCGCTTTATCGATTTCCGTTTGGAGACGTTTGATTTCTTCTTCAAGATCAGCGGGGTTTTTGATAAAGGCGTCCATGTGGCCTTCAGCTTCTGAATCCGACCGGCCGTGGTTCATCATCGGGAAAAGGGAGACCTGGGTGCGGCCTTTGGTCCCCGGTAACTTCCGCCATATTTCCTCGGTAACAAAAGGCATGAAGGGCTGGATCAGGCGAAGGATAGCCGACCAGCCGTGGGCCGGGACTGCTTTCGCTTTTTTCCCATTGATCATACCAAATTTTTTCAACATCTTGGAGAAATGAAGAATTATCCATGTCGGCCATTATCAGACTCCGTGAATATTGATTCACAATTGTCAACGACAATAACATAGCCCACGGGCAATTGAATCGCAAGACCGGATCAATCAGCCATTCTCAGTCGAGGCTAAGAGACTATGCCCTCTACTCTTTCACAAGCTGTTCGTTGTCTTCGATGAAAAGGATCATTGATTTCAGAGTGTAACCCCACCTTTAGCAGGCAGCACCACCGTGAAGGTGCTGCCTGTGCCCAATTCGCTCTCGACGCTAATCTCTCCACCAAGCAATTCCACCAGTCGCCGGCAAATGGCTAACCCTAGCCCGGTGCCCTCCTTATTACGCGAGAGCCCGATGTCGATCTGCCGAAACGGATGAAAAATCTTTTCGAAATCATCCGGCTTCATCCCTATCCCTGTGTCGGTTACCGAAATATTGAGCGCACCGCGCGCGACTTTCGCTGTGAGTGTGACTCGGCCTTGTTCGGTGAACTTGATCGCGTTGTTCAACAGGTTGATCAGAATTTGCTCAACGCGCCGCTGGTCGCTCTCCCATGTGCCGATCTCCGGAGCAAGCTCCACGTACAAGGCCAGGCCTTTCTTCTCCGCCGGCAGTTTCACGCTCCCCACCCCCTTCCTGACGGACGCCGGAAAATCAAAGAGCCCGCATTTGACTGCCAGCTTGCCGGCTTCGATCTTGGAAATGTCCAGCACATCGTTGATAAGCGCCAATAGATGCCGCGCACTGCCGCTCACCATTTCGAGTTGTTTTCTTTGCTCCGGATTGAGCGGCCCAGGCAGGCCCTGGAGGATGATGCCGGTGAAACCGATGATGGAGTTCAGCGGCGTGCGTAATTCGTGCGACATGGTGGCGAGAAATGCTGACTTCAAGCGGTCGGCTTCCTCAGCACGATCCCTGGCCACGGCCAGTTCGGCGGTTCGTTCATCCACGCGACGCACCAATTCCGCCGCATGGCGCTGCAGGGCCTCGTGAAGATGTCGGATCTGTTCCTCCGCTTTCTTACGCTCTGTGATATCCGTACCGACACTCAAAATCTCCACTATACCGCCGTGCACGTCCAGCACAACCTTGTTGGTCCACGCAATCCATACACGATCCCCGTTTCTTCGCATGTTCTCATTGATGTT
>JADFXS010000402.1:0-1469 GCA_015233515.1 Deltaproteobacteria bacterium
CGAAGTATTTTACGGCGAGGTAAAATAATACGGCGAATAAAATCGTGTTGATCAGGACCGGGATGGCCGCCAGGAGCGAGAGCCGTGGATAACGCCGGAAGAAACCGGCTCCCCGCCAGGGAGCCAGCAGACCGGAGGCGAAACCCGCGTTGGACCTCGAGGCGCCCATCGAGCGGGGCATAATGAAATCATCGGGCCTTCAAGCGCTCTCGCAGGGTGCGCGCGGCCCGAAACAAGACGCCGCGACGATAACCCAGGAAGACTTTTTGTCCGGAACCGGGGTTACGGGCGGCCCTGGGCGCATAACGCCGGAGATGGAAGGAACCGAATCCGCGCAGTTCGATTCCTCGGCCCTGAATCAAGGCTTCGGCCATGGTCTCGAAAACCAGGCGGGCCATCAAGTCGACGTCTTTAATTTTCAGTTCCTTGTGCCTTTTGGCTAAAGCGGCGATAAGTTCGCGTTTAAGCATATTTTCCTTAGACCCAGGGTGTGTTAATACCCGGGTGAGTAGAGATATTGGAAGCTTAAAGGTCGGGGCCATTCCGGAAGCACGTTGAATCCCAGCTGGTTAGAGAACAGTTCCTTGAGCCAGGATTCTTTTTTGGGAGGATAAATCAAGTGACGGCGACCGGATATTCCCGCGATTTTTTGGGCGAAAGCTACGGCATCCTCGAAATTGCCCAGTTCATCCACCAGGCCCAAGGTCTTGGCTTCTTCGCCGGTATATATCCGTCCATCGGCCATGGTTTTGACCTTTTCAGGGTCTAAACGGCGGCCTTTGGCCACGTCACGGACAAATTGCATGTAGAGTTGATCAACGATTTTCTGGAAGACAGCTTTGTCTTCATCGGTCATGGGGCGGAAAGCCGAGCCGGCGTCCTTGAATTTCCCGCTTTTGATCACTACCGGTTTAAGGCCGATTTTGCCCACGATTTCTTCCATATTGAGCATCTGCATGATCACGCCGATGCTGCCGGTGACCGTCCCCGGATTGGCAAAAACCTTATCGGCGGCCGACGCTATATACAGACCACCGGAAGCGGCCACCGAGCCCATGGCGGCCACAACCTTTTTTTCTTTTTTAACTTTTTCGATTTCCTTGTAAATTTCCTGGGTGGCCGCAACGCCACCTCCAGGGGAATCGATGCGGATGATTATGGCTTTGACCTTGGAAGATTGTCGGTAACGGTCCAGGGCTTCCAAGACCGGGGCGGAGTGCGCGATAATGCCTTCGATTTCTATGACCCCGATCCCTTCTCCCGAAGACCAAAGGTTGTCTTCCGAAGTAATCCAGGCCAGTCCGACCAAGCCGGAACCCAAGATCAAAACCAGCAGGCCCACGACTAAAAAGACGGTCCAAAAAGATCGGCGACCCACCCGCTTGGGGCCGGGTGGGTCGAGTTTGTCAGGTCTCGCGGCTTGGTCAGTCACAATATCGCCTGGCTTTCAACAGCCGGCGAAATGCGTC
>JADFXS010000402.1:1479-3322 GCA_015233515.1 Deltaproteobacteria bacterium
GCAGTGGCCATTATTATTTATCCGCCCCATTGTTATCGCCGGCGGCTTGGGCGGCCCGGTTAAGGGCTTGAGCCAACTGTTCGCCCAAACTGGAGGTTCCACCGCTCGGCCGAGCGTCGGAATATTCCCGGTAAACAGCCTGTTCTTCGTCTTTCTTCATCCGTTTAATGCTCAGGCCGATCTTCCGATCCGGAACGCTGACGTTGATAACCTTGGCGGATATGACGTCACCCAGGCTATAGAGTTCGCGCAGGGTCTTGCCTTTGTGCCGTCCGGCTTCAGAGACATGGACCAGTCCTTCAATGCCCTCTTCCAGCTCCACGAACAAGCCGAAATCGGTGATATTGGTAACCGTGCCGGTAACCCGCGTCCCCACCGCGTAACGTTGTGGGACCGAATCCCAGGGATCGGGTTCCAATTGCTTGATGCCCAGGGAAAACCTTTCCTGGTCTTTTTCGATGTTCAGAACCTTGGCCCGGACAATATCGCCCTTTTTGAAGACTTCGGAGGGGTGTTTATACCGCTTGGTCCAGGAAATGTCGGAAATATGGACTAAGCCGTCGATGCCTTCATCGATGCCGATGAAGATACCGAAGTCGGTGATGTTCTTGATCTTGCCTTCAATGGTCGTGCCCACCGGATATTTTTCCGCCACCAAATCCCACGGGTTGGGTTCAACCTGTTTCATGCCCAGGGATATGCGTTTATTGACCGAATCGATGTTCAAGACCACGCATTCGACGATGTCGCCCACGTTCAGAACCTTGCCGGGGTTACGAATTCGTCGGGTCCAGGACATTTCGGAGACATGGATCAGGCCTTCCACGCCTTCGGCGACTTCCACAAAAGCGCCGTAGTCGGCCAGGGAAACCACTTTACCCCGAACTTTGGTGCCGATCGAGAACTGCTCCGCGGCACTGGTCCACGGGTCGGCCGCCAGCTGCTTCAGGCCCAGGGAGACCCGTTCCCGGTCCTTATCGAACTCAAGAACCTTAACCGTGATTTTATCGCCATGCTTGAAGATTTCGTTGGGATGTCCGATCCGGCCCCAGGACATGTCGGTGATATGCAACAAACCGTCAATACCGCCCAGGTCAACGAACACGCCGTAGTCGGTCAGGTTTTTAACCACGCCTTCCACGATGGAGCCTTTGGCCAGGGCTTCGATAGTCTGAGTTTTAAGGACCGTTCTTTCAACTTCCAGCAGGGCGCGGCGCGACAGAACCACGTTGCCGCGACGCTTGTTATACTTGAGTATTTTAAATTGGAAGGTCTTACCGATCATACTTTCCAGATTTTTGACCGGCCGGAGATCCACTTGAGAGCCTGGGAGAAAGGCCGGAACTCCTATGTCAACGGAGAGGCCGCCCTTGACCCGGGCCATAACTTTGCCGTCGATGACTCCATCCTGGTTGTAAATGCGACTTATGTCTTCCCAGATCTTGATCTTGGCCGCCTTTTCCTTGGACAGAATAATCTCATCATCTTCATCGTCACAGCGCACCAGCAGCGCTTCCAGTTTTTCGCCGATCTGCACCCTGGCCCGGCGCCTGGCCCAGTCTCTAGGCTGGATTTACTTAGACACCGGGGCCATGTATCGAACTGTCGGGTTAGCTGTCCATGAAGCCGGGATCGCCGCCGAGGATGAGCAAGCCGTCGCCGGGTTGGTCGCCGGTCTTAAAGTCGCCGCTATCCCGGGACCGGAGGCGACCCGGGTCTTCCTGGGAACTCGGGAAGTAACCAGCGACATACGTGAGCCTCACATCAGCCGGATCGCCTCCCGGGTCTCGGCTTATCAGGCCGTTCGCGAGGCCATGGTTCGCCTGCAACGTGAGGTCGGGGC
>JADFXS010000403.1:0-1319 GCA_015233515.1 Deltaproteobacteria bacterium
GCCAAGCACAGCCCCGTGGCCACGGCATTGCGTGGGCCTTCCACGCCGCGAACATTGGCCCGGCCGGTGACCACGCCGTATTCGATAAGAGCGTCCGAGATCATTTTGGGTATCTCGAAATCCAGGGCCGAACCACCGACCAGGACCACCGTGTTGATCAACCTGATGTTTTCGGCCGGGGCCACGGTCCGGAGCGCTCGAAGCGCGTTGCGGACAAAGACCTTTTTTTGGCTTGCCGGCGAACTTCCACGATCCGGGCCAAAGGCGCCTTGGTCTCCAAGGGCATCGGACCGGCCTCGGTCATCACGGCCACCCGTCCGAAGAGGCGAGGGTCCAGCGGTTCTTGAGAAAATTGGACCGAGCCGTCTTCATGTCGCATGTGAAAAAGGGTTTCGATCTTGGCCAACGGGTAACGCTTGATATTTTCCGCCATTTCCCTATCTTCCAGGCCAAGTTCGGTATCGATGAGCAAAGTGACCATATCGCCGGCGCCGGCCAAGTGAACGCTTTTGATTTCGCCGATATCATTGATAAGTGAAGCGTCCGTGGAACCGCCGCCTAAATCCAGAACTGCCATCGGCGCCTGGGCTCCGGGAGTAGTCAAGGCTCCCCTGATGGCCATTTCCGCCTCGACGCCGCCGACTTCAACCGGAATGCCGATCTCTTCCTTAATTTTCCGGGCCAGCCGCTGCATCGGGAGCTTGTGAGTTTTAACCATGGCGGCCAACCCGACCGCGTTGCCCAGGGAATATTCTCCGGCCAGACTGCCTAAAACCCGCTGAGGTTTGAGGGTATCCACCGCCAAGATGTCCTGAATCTGAATGGCGCTGACCGGCTGGTCCGTGAGATCGGCCATGACCTTTCTGACGTTTTCGAACATGCCTCCGGCGTTGGTGCCGGCTTCCGCTTGAATTTCGACCAATGGGGCCACATAAGCCAGTTTATCCATAATAGATTCGGCGCCGGCCTCGACTTGAACCTCTTCCTTGCGCCGCTCACCGATGAGAGTGATACGGCCGGCGGGTATGCGCCGCTCTTGAATATCGCCTTTCGGGGTTTTGACCACTACGGCGCTTCTATTGCCGGTTAAAGCCCTGGCTATGGGGACGATTCGCTTGGTCTCTTCAGGAGTTAGATTAAATATTGTTGCAATATCAAAGGGATTAGATAGTTTTTCAATAGCCCGCCCCGGTGTGGCCACCTCGACGACCGCGGGCATGCCCAAGGGGACACGATCGATGTGACTGACTTCGTCCACAATGGGTATAGGTCGATGTAACCGATTATAAATTAGGACGCCGTCATCTTTTTGGGCAATG
>JADFXS010000403.1:1481-2103 GCA_015233515.1 Deltaproteobacteria bacterium
TGGCCGCCTGGAGTGGATGGATTATGGCCGATCATGGCCGATTCGGTGATGATGGTCTCGGTAATGGTTTCCATGGCGACGTCGCCGATGACCGGGGTGGCCTCGTTGAGAAGGACCAACCCCAAGTCCCGTCGAGCCATCTTCAGTGGCTGTAAGGCCCGATCCAAGGCGTCGATGACCCCCATGGCGTTGCGGATGGTTCCTTTGACCCCGACCGTTCTGACCAGGGAACTGGCCAGAACGGTAAGGGCGCCGGAGGAATCATACCGGGCGAGTGCAACCTCTGTCGTGTTATTGCCGACATCCACGCCGGCTAGATACATCTCGGTCATAAGTTTCTAGCGACTAAGACTTCTTGAGCCTTTTGTTCTTTTCGTATACGTCGGCGGCTTCCCGGATAAAGGTCGCGCAAATGCGGGCCTGATACTTGGATTCCAACTCCGCGGCGATGTCCAACAGCTCTTGCTTGGTGCAACGATATGGACGGAGGGAGTTGTAAATCTGGAGGACCCGGGCATCCGGAATGCGGGTCAGTTCCGCCGCGCGGCGGAGGTTGTTGGCCAGCCGGGGCCGGCCCACGCTTTCCGCGATCTGGGCTTGGTATTCCAGGGTCTCGGGTCTG
>JADFXS010000403.1:2143-3315 GCA_015233515.1 Deltaproteobacteria bacterium
TTTCATACCGCTGGCCGAGCGGACCAAGTCCGGTCGCTTGGTGGCCAGGGGATAATCGTTAGGAGTGAGTTTACCGGACGACCCGGTGGCGGCTCCGGAGGCGGCCACGCTTTGCCCCAAGGAGGAGAGGACGCGTTTGACGGCTTCGGTCAAGAGCTCGGGGGAAAGGCCCAGGTCGGCGTTCTTTTGAGCCATGTGCTCAACGAGTTTGGCTATTTTATCCTGTGACATGCTGTCTCCTTCCTCCTACAGTTCTGCCCTGACTTCCACGCTAGGATTGTCCTGATGGACGAATTGCACTTCCTTGTTGTGGAGCAGGGCGGCCAGTCCCTGGAAGGAAGGCCGAACCATGGGATCGTTGCGGACCGGGACCGGGTTGGGGCTTTCGCCCTTGGCATATTTGGCCGCGTTACGCCCGATGGCTCGAAAGGTCTCTAATTCCACAAGCGGAGATTGTGAGAACAGTTCCAGGTTCTGCAGGGGCATCAGGTCTTTTTGGTGAATGACCGTAGTTCCCCGGGAAATAATGCCGATGCCGATACCCGATCCGCTAAGTTTGGCGGCTTCGTGGGCGATAACGCCGACATCGGCGGTCCGATGGACCTTGATAATCCTGGGTTTGAGACCTTCTTCCTCGATGCCGGCCATGACTTCTCTGAGGACATCCCGGTGGGGGATATTGATGATGGTCTTGGTAGTGGATACGCCGAAAGCCGGTGGAAGGCCGATAACTACTTCATGCCGGCTGGTTCCAGGTTTGGCCGGACCCAGATCAGCGAAGCTGATGGTGGGTGAGTCGTCGGCATGGCTTTCGGCGGCCTTTTCCGGGCCCTGCATCTGTTGCAGGACCTCGACGATGATCTGTCTTAAGATTTCTTCGGAGATACTCATCTCGATTGTCCTCCCTCTGTGGGCCTAAACGTCTTCAGGGCTGATGGCTTGAGGGATGTCTTTCAAGATTTCCCACCGCTTGCCCTCGAGGCGATAACCGCTGCCCGGTCCCGCATAATCATTGGGATCGTTGACGGCGCTCAGGACTTCGAAGTTGTCGTCAAAGACCGCGGAGGTGTGGAGGTAATCACCGCTGATCTTTTGTTTCAACATGTTCAGGACCCCTTCGGCTATTTCCGTGAAGCCCCTTTTAGCCAGAGCGCGGACCATGTCCAAGCCCG
>JADFXS010000035.1:0-7270 GCA_015233515.1 Deltaproteobacteria bacterium
TGCCGCCGGTGTTATTGGTCCTGGCCATTTTTCTTCTAGTCGTCGGGGGCCTGATGGAAGGCTATTTCACGCCCACCGAAGCCGGCAGCGTCGGAACCTTCGCGGTCCTGATCCTGACCGTGGCCCAAAAAGGCATGACTTTCAAGCTGTTCAAAAAAGCGGTTTTCGACACCCTGCGCATCGCCTGCATGGTCATTTCCATGATCGCCGGCGCGACCATCATGGGTCATTTTTTTCTCATTACCAGGATGCCTTACCACGTGGCGGAATGGCTGGGCGGTCTGAATCTGCCCCCCCTGGTCATCATGCTCATTGTCGTCGTCGTTTACGTCATCGGTGGTTCCTTCATCGAGCATTTGGCTTTCTTGATCCTGGCCACCCCTGTCTTTCTGCCCCTAGTGATCAAACTCGGATACGATCCCATCTGGTTCGGCGTCATTGTCTGCGTCGTGACTATGATCGGAGTCATTTTGCCGCCCCTGGCCATCAATGCTTTCGTTGTCGTGGGCGTTACCGGGGAAAAAGTGGGAACCGTGTACAAGGGGAATTACCCCTACCTCATCGGTATGACCATAATCCTTTTTATTCTGATGGTGTTCCCGGAAATTTCCCTCTGGTTTCCCACAAAATTCATGAGATAAGTACGGGCTGGGAGACGATAACCAAAAGGAAGCGCTTATGGGCATTATCACCATATCGCGGCAGGTGGGAAGCCTGGGTGACGAAATCGCCCAAACCCTGGCCAAAGCCTTGGGTTACAAGCTGATCGGCCAAGATGAATTTCGCGCGGCGACTCGAAGGCATGTTCACGACTTCGGCGAAAAGCTGAGCAGAATCGAAAATGAGAACGCCCCCGGTTTTTTCGACCGGCTGTTCTTCAACACCCCGGTCTACCAAAGCCTGTACGAATCCGTGGTTTTCGACTTGGCCGGCCGGCGTCAGGTCATAATCCTGGGACGCGGCGCCCAAATCGTGCTCAAGGATATCAAGCAGGTCTTCAAGGTCCGCATAACGGCGCCCTTGGAAACGCGGCTGGCCAGGGTCAGGCAAGTCCTGAAAATCAGCGAAGAGGAGGCCGCGGAATATGTGAAAAAATATGACGCTCGCCGCCGCGACCTGGTCAAAAAAGTCTTCGAACAGGATCCGTCCAACTGGAGTCTCTACGACCTGATTTTAAACACCGAATATTTGGATGAGGCCGCCGGCGTGGCGACCATCAAGGCGGCCCATCAAGAAATGATGAGGCTTCAACCGACCGGAGAAGCCGGCCGGACCCTGCAATGCCTGGCCCTGGCCAAAATAGTTGAAGCCCGGTTGCGGGATGAATTCCCCAATCGGGATATCAAGGTCAAGTCCGAAACCGACGGTATTTTGATCCTGACCGGAGTCCTGCCTACGTCGGCGGACCGGCAAAAGGCGGAAAAAATCGCCGAAAATTTCCCGGGAATCCTGCAAGTCGTCAATGACCTGCGCACCGGGGTTTTTGTTTACGGGCCTTGAACCACTTGATGAGTGCTAGCCACCAGATTAATTAAAAAAATTAAATGGGGCGCTTAAAGCGCCCCCACTATTCCCCCCTAAAAAAATTCCCATAGTTCCCGTGACCGGGGCCTGACCCCAAATATGCTATAATAAAGCCATGAGACGTTATCGGCTGATAGACCATACCGCCGACTTGGCGGTTTATTTTTACGGAGCTACTCCCCGCGAGGTGTTTGCCAACGCCGGCCCGGCCCTGTTCAGCATTGTCCTGAACCATCCGCCCCATGGCGGCGTCGATCAAAAGCGGATCGAGGTCGCCGGCCGCGATCCGGCTGATCTTCTCAACCGCTTCCTGAGTGAACTTTTGTATCTGTTCCAGAGCCAAGGTTTGATCGTCACCGAAGCGATCATCGCCGATCTGTCCGATACGGCTTTAACCGCCAACTTGATCGTGGTTCCTTTCGATTTAGACATCCACGGCCTGAAAACCGACATCAAGGCCGTCACCTATCACCAGTTGGAATTCGGCCCCCGGCCAAGGGGTTGGCGAGCGAAAGTTGTCTTCGATTTGTAAGAGGTAATCTGAATTCGACCATGAAATTAAAGCGCATTGACCCTTATCGGATAGATATCGAACCATTCGGCGGGATGCGCGTCCCCGGACGCATCTTTGCCGACGAACCCATGCTGGAAATTATCCGGCGCGACGAAAGTCTGACCCAGGTGGCCAACGTGGCCCATCTGCCGGGCATCATCGGCCGATCCCTGGCCATGCCGGACATCCACTGGGGTTACGGTTTTCCCATCGGCGGCGTGGCCGCCATGGATATGAAAGATGGAGTGATCTCTCCCGGTGGAGTCGGGTATGATATCAATTGCGGCTGCCGCTTGCTGACCACTTCCCTGACCGCCGCCGAAATTCGGCCCCGTTTGAAGGACCTGATCGACCGGCTCTACCTGGACGTGCCCACCGGTGTGGGCAAAAAAGGTCCGATCAAACTCAGCCGCAAGGAACTGGACGCGGTCCTGACCCGGGGGGCGGCGTGGGCGATCCGCCAGGGGTATGGGCAGGAAGGCGATCTGGAACACACTGAAGACCAGGGGGTCATGGCCGAAGCCGACCCGGCGGCCCTGAGCGACCGGGCCATTGAACGCGGTCAACCTCAACTCGGCACCCTAGGCTCCGGCAATCATTTCCTGGAAATCGGGCAGGTGAAAGAGATATTCGAACCGGCGACCGCCCGGGCCTTCGGCCTGTTTCGCGATCAAGTCACGGTCATGATTCATTCCGGATCGCGCGGTCTGGGTTATCAGGTCTGCGACGATTTTCTGCAAATCATGACCAAGGCCATGAATGAAGCCGAAATTCAAGTTCCGGACCGGCAACTCGCCTGCGCGCCGATATCGTCGCCGGCCGGCCGGGCCTACTTCGGAGCCATGGCCGCCGCGGCGAATTACGCCTGGACCAATCGGCAGATTATCATGCACTTCACGCGGGAAAGCCTGTATAAAACCTTGTCGGCCGGCCCCAAGTCCCTGCATCTGGATTTATTGTACGATGTGGCCCACAATATCGCCAAAAAAGAACGGCACTTGGTCGATGGCCGGGAAAAAACGGTTTGCGTTCATCGTAAAGGCGCCACCAGGGCTTTCCCCGCCGGGCATCCGGACACGCCGGAAGATTACCGTTCCGTGGGCCAGCCGGTTTTGATTCCCGGAGACATGGGGCGAGCCTCTTATGTTCTGGTCGGGGCGCCCGGCGCCATGGCCGAATCCTTTGGTTCCTGTTGCCACGGCGCCGGCCGGTTATTGTCCCGTCACGCGGCTCTGAAAAAAGCCAAGGGCCGGACCATCTACCAGGAACTGGAAGACCAGGGTATCATTGTCCGGACCGCCGGTCGCCAAACCCTGGCGGAAGAAATGCCCGAAGCCTATAAAGACGTCACCAGCGTGGTGGATATCGTCCACAACGCCGGCCTGGCCCGCAAAGTCGCCCGCATTAAACCTTTGGGCGTTATTAAAGGTTGAGACCGCCGAACATGTTTCTTTGCTTCACACCCTGCCGAGGCGCGCCGGGTTGGATACTATAATGGCAGGTACAACCCGTGAACCCTTTTAGCCAAAAGGTTTCACGCGATCAACATACAAAAGGACATCGAGATGAAGACCGTTAACATGGATGGAGTCACCTTGCACCTGACTCATGCCGAGGAATTACCATTGGACTGGGTGGGGCAGCAGGATCTCATGGACCAGATGATGGCCGCCTGGATGGTGGTGGATGAACAGGATCTGCCGCTTAATCCGCGACTCATCGGCAAGCCGGGCGTGGGGAAGACCACCTTGGCCTATGCCGCCGGCAAGCGACTCGGCCGGGAAGTTTTTCTTTTTCAAGCCACCATGGACACCCGACCCGAGGATTTACTGGTCACCCCGGTCATTTCCGATCAGGGTCGCATCCAATACATGGCCAGCCCCCTGGTGACGGCCATGATCCGAGGCGGCGTGCTGGTCCTGGACGAAGGCAACCGCATGAGCGAAAAATCCTGGGCTTCCCTGGCCCCCCTTCTGGACAACCGGCGTTATGTCGAATCCCTGGTCGCCGGCGTCAAGATCAAGGCTCACCCCGATTTCCGTTTGGTTGCCACCATGAACGACGATGCCTCGACCTTTGAGATTCCGGAGTACATACACTCCCGGCTCCAGCCGCAGATATTTATCGACTTTCCGGAAGCGGAAGAAGAAAAAATCATCCTGGCCCGCAATCTGCCTTTTGCCGACGAAATGCTCCTGAATTACGTAGTGACTTTTCTTCAGATCGCCCATGCCAACCGGGAACGATATACGGTCCGGGACGGGATCAATGTCGCGCGATACGCCCTCAAACTCGCCGCGGCCGAAAAACAGAGCTCCCGACATCCGTCTCATTACTTGGCGCTCCTGCGGCAATCCACGCGCTTGATCCTAGGCGACGATGCCGTCATTTATTTGCCTTCGGAAGATTAAGGCCCCCGGCGTGACCAGTCTTGAACAAGAGTTGATACAGGACCGCAACCTGACCTTTGTGCCCATGCTACATGGTCGCTTGGAGTTCGCCGCCGTGGCGCGCCGAATTTTTCATCACTTGAAGCCGGACGCCATCGCCGTGGAACTGCCGCCGACCCTGACCAAGGCCGTGGAAAAGGGGCTGGATCGGTTGCCTTACCTGTCCGTGGTGCTCTATCCGGAAAAAGACGGCCGCTTTGTCTATCTGCCCATTGAACCCCAGGACGCCATCTTCACCACGGCTCACCTGGCCAGGACCAAGGGGATCCCCCTCTTTTTTATCGACCGGGACACGGAAGGTTATCCGCGACATCGCGAAGCCATGCCGGATCCGTATTCTGTTTATCGCCTGGGTCTTAAGGCTTATGCCGAGGCGTATCTGCGGGAATTTGAAGGGTCGGCCTCCCTGCCCGAAGACCACTTGCGGGAAAGGACCATGGCCGCTCACCTCCAGGAATTATCCCGAAAGTATGAGCGGGTTTTGTGTGTCCTGGGTTTGACCCACTACCCGGAAGTCTTGCGGCTCCTGGACCAACCTCAGGTCATGCCCCTGGGACGAGTCAGGCGGCGGGAAGTGACCCTAGCCAAGCTGGCCGCGGAATCCACTCGGGAAATCATGAGCGAAATGCCGTTTGTGGCCGCGGCTTTTGTCCGGACCGGAGAAAATACGGAGAAGGTAATCGTCGAGATTCCGGATCGTTTGAAGATCCATCAAGATTTGATCGACCAATCCAAAGCCCGACATCTTAAAAGCTCCAAGGAGGAAATCACTCCCATTCAGATCATGGTTCTGAACAAGTTCGCCCGCAACTATGCGTTTACTCAAGGATATTTGACTCCGGACCTGTATCAGCTCCTGGTCGCGGCCCGCGGAGTGGCGGGCGACAACTTCGCCTATGAGGTCTGGGACTTGGCCACGGAATATCCCTGGGCCGCCAGTGACGACCAACTGCCTACGGTGACTCTGAAGGGCGAAGACTTGTATCTGAACATGAAAAAAATATCTTTTTACCGTCGGTTCAGACAGATACGACGCAGACTCGTCTCGGTGCCCTTACGAAAACGTCCCAAGGAGAAAACTCCGGGCGAATGGCGCAAGGCCTGGCAGGGCAAGAATATCTGTTCCTATCAGCCGGAAGACCTGATCGTGGAAGGCTTTGGCGGATATTTAAAGAAAAAAGCCGTGCAGATACTCGCCGAAGAAAACCGGCGGACTCAACCTTTTCGGACTTCCATGCTGGATGGCCTGGATATGCGGGAGACCATCCGTAATTGGCATGAGAGGAAAATCTATGTTACGGAAAACCGGCCGGTCAGAGGTAAGGTCGGGTCGATAGTCCTGATTTTCGACAGCGACTTACCGGAAGGAGACGGGCTGGAGAAATACCCCTGGTGCATGACTTGGCTGGGTGAACACGAGCAGGAATCGGATATGGCCTTCTATGCCACCCCGGCGGATGGACGGATGGTCGGGCCGGGGATATCCAGATGCGAATACGGTGGTTTCATGTTGACTTATCCGCCGCTGCGCCTGGTGGATATCTGGAAGGACCCGTTTTTTGACGGCGCCCGGACCAAACCGGAAAGATTACTCCTGGCCGGAATCGACTATTCCGAGGAAAAGCTCATCGCTTATATCGCCCCCCGGCCTCCGGCCGATCGAGTCAAAGCCTTGGCCGGGTTTTACGGTAAAAAGGTGATTTATATTCCCATCGGACAATTTTCGCCGGTGACCTTAAAAAAAATACGGTCCTTTCACGTCCTGGACGGGCATATGGTCAGAGCTTGGGCCGGGACTTATATTTTTTGAAAAACCATGAAGCGCGGAACCGTCCCTGGCCGGCCGTTGGCCCGCCATTGGCCGGGGGCAAGCTGGGTGCGCGCAGGATTATCCAGCCATCATGGCAAGTTATGCCGAGTTCCAACCTTAGGTCGATACGGCGCGCGAACTCTATCTGTTCTTGCCATCCGGCCCGAGGATTTCCCTGATGGTATGAGCAAGATCATGTAAAAGCAATGGTTTTAAGAGAAGCCGCTTAATCCCGCTTTCAAACACTTTCTCTTCGGTCAGCTGATGACTATACCCCGAACAAAGAATAATCGGAATATCGGGGCGAATCATTAATAACTCCTTGGCCAGTTCCAAACCGGTCATCTGCGGCATAGTCTGGTCGGTGATAATAAGATCAAAATCAGCAGGCGCGGATTTAAACAACTCCAGGGCCTTTATACTTGAAGTCCTGGTGACGACCTGATATCCGAGTCGCTCCAACAGTTTTTTTCCCATTTCAGCCAAAGCCGCTTCATCATCTACAAACAAGACTCTTTCTGTCCCGAATTCTAAAGGTTTAGTCGAGGCGGCCGAGGTTGTCGTCGTCTGCTCGACCATAGGGAGATGGATGTTAAACGTTGTTCCTTTACCAGGTTCGCTATAAACATTGACCGCGCCGTTTAGGCTCTGGACTATGCCATGAATCACGGCAAGGCCAAGTCCTGTGCCTTTTCCCGGGCCCTTGGTCGTAAAATAAGGGTCAAAAATACGATCCATAATTTCCGGCGTTATACCGGATCCCGTATCGCTGATGGACAGTTTAACGTAGTTTCCCGCGGAGAGTTCAAAATTACCACTCTGACAGTCCGAGTCAACTATGACCTTTTCCAAATCCACGGAAAGAATTCCGCCTTTTTCCTCCATGGCGTGGGCGGCATTAGTACAAAGGTTCATAACTATTTGATGAATACT
>JADFXS010000035.1:7304-18192 GCA_015233515.1 Deltaproteobacteria bacterium
AAATGTTGTCTGATTTCAATCGTTGAAGGTATCGAAGCCCGAATCAATTTGAGCGTTTCCTTGATAAGGGGGCTCACTTGGATATATATTCGCTGCTGTTCCGTTTGACGGCTGAATGAAAGAATATGCTTAACCAGGTCGGTAGCTCTCCGGCCGGCCAGATGAATTTGGTTCAAAAAATATTTGGTTTCATTTTCCTCTTTGGTCTCCAGAAGGGCCAATTGGTTATAACCTAGTATCGCGCCTAAAATATTATTGAAATCATGAGCGATACCACCCGCCATTGTTCCGATCGCCTCCATTTTTTGAGCCTGAAGCAATTTATTCTGCAGTCTTTCCTTGTCCTCGTCCGCCCGCTTGCGCTCGGTTATGTCTAAAAACGTCACTACGGCCCCAATGACCACGCCCTCTTTACACATGGGAAAAGACCAGTATTCCGCCGGGAAACTTGTTCCATCCTTTCGCCAGAGGACTTCATTATCAATATGAGTTCCTTCACCTTTTTGGAAGGCCTTGAAAATTGGGCAGTCCTCCACGGAATAATGCCTTCCTCCCAAATAACTGTGGTGGATAAGGTCATGCATGTTCTTACCCAACAATTCGGAGTCTGACTCATAACCTAAAATTTTCAAGCAGGCCGGGTTGCAAAAAACACAGCGACCGCTGAGGTCGAGTCCGTAGATTCCTTCAGCCGTGGAGGAGAGCAAGAGTTTTATCAATTCCGATTTCTCCTTTAGCTCATCCTCCGCCTGCTTGCGTAAGGAAAAATCTCGCCATGAGCTAAATAACACCTTCTTACCGCTCAGCATTATCGCGGATAAATACACCTCGACCCAAAAATCAGCCCCATCCAGCCGGCGATACATCCACTCGAAGGTTAGAGAACCGGTTTCCAAGGCCTCATCGATTTTTTTAGGGGCGGCTTCCGCCGATTTCCTCCCGTCCGGCTGAAACTCCGGTGATAAAGCTTCCGGAGATTGACCGATGATCAACTTTCTTTCACCCCGCAACATGACCTCGGTAGCCTGGTTACAATCCACAATGAATCCATTTCTGATTATCATATATGCGTCCGGAGAATACTCGAACAGGGAGTGAAGCCTTTCCTCGCTTTCCCGCAAAGACTTCTCGGCTTGTTTTCGGTCCGTTATGTCCTCGGCGGAACAGACGACCTGCTGGACCCGGCCATCCGCGCCCGGAATAGGCGATCGCAGGATGGATAGTAATCGCCGCTCGCCTGATGGACCATAAGGAAGCCATTCCTCGGTGCGCATCGATTTACCGTTGATGAAAACCTCGCCATTGCCCTGGCGGTGCAACTCCACCACGTCGCCAGGGAAAATGTCGTATATACTTTTAAAGGCGAGGTCTTCCGGCCGGACCCCGACGAAGGCGGCATGGGCGGCGTTCACCGCGCCGTAGGTGTGGTCGTCGGTCAGATACCAGACCTGGGTTTGGATATTGTCCAGCAGGATCCGCCGTTCTTCGACCGCTTTCGCCAGCGCCTCTTGCTCATATTTTTCAACTTCTATCTGGTGCAGCCTGGCCTCCGCTTTCTTGCGCGTGCTGATATCACGGTTGGAGACGCGGTGGCCCAGATATTTCCCATCGTGGCTATAGACTCGCCGGCAGACATGATGAATCCAACGCTCTCCCCCGCTACGGGCGACGATGCGACATTCCAGTTCGTAGTGCTCCTTGGCCTCGGTCGCATTCCCAACATTATAGATGTGGTCGGCAATATGGTTTCGGTCATCGGGATGAACGATTCTTACCAGCAATCCGGGGTCTTGCTGAAACTCCTCAACGCTGTATCCGGTGATGCGTTCGCATGACGGCGACAGATAAGGCAAGCTCCCATCCGGGGTTAGCCAGTATTCCCAATCGTAGGTATAATCGGCGACCGTCCGGTAGATTTCCTCATTTTTTCTCAACGTCGCCTGCTGGGCGAGGATAGCGGCGTCGGTGCGGCGGAGAATCATATAGATAAAGCCCATCAGGAGCGCCAGCACCAATCCGCCGACGATTTCCCCCATGGCCATCAAGTTCGCAAAAGCCGACTTTTCGATCGAAATATCGCACATGATCAGCAGGTGGCCGACATTCGCGCCGGAAACATCCTGCAGGGACGCGGCGGATACCCGCCAATCCTTTCCGTCGAAAGCGATCTCCCGGTCGGTTGCGTCGTCGGCATGGTCGCCCACCGCCTGTTCGGCCCAGACCGCGAAGGTATCGGGCAGGCGGCCTTGGGAAGCGTAGATCACCGCATTATAGTGCATCCGGTCCCAGTCGGATTGCCGGCCGAGCAGGCGCATACCCTCTTCCCAGGTTTGCCGGTTCAAAGATTCCTTGCGGAGGATCACCGCCAGTTGGATGCCGGACCGGCGATGCAGCGATTCTAAAACTTCCTCGATCTCCTTCCCCAATTCCACATAGCCGACAAGCCGGCCGCTTTCGAAGACCGGCTGCACCACCCGCAGGGTAAAGGTCCCCAGCGGCCCTAGTTCCAGGCCGCTAGCCATCTTGCCGGTGCGTTCGGCTTTCAGGGCCGTGAAACGGTCGATCCGGTCGCCGCGTTTCTCCGGCTTGTGAATTCTCAGGAGGCAGGTGCGGTTTATGTCAAAAAAATAGAAGTGCGTGAGATGGTTCTCCCGGTGCAGCGTTTCGAACACCGGCCGCCAAGCGGCCAGAAGGCGGTCGGCATCGCTCTCACGTAAGGCCTTTTGCACGCCCGGATCGGCGGCGATGGGCTGGATGGCCATGGCCAGACCGTTGGCTTGCTGGTCCAAGAACACTCGCCAGTCATGTTTCAACTCAGCAACTTCGGCGGCGATCTTTTCGGCCAGGAGTTGCTGTTGCTGCTGCCACAGGAGCCCCCCCCGCCCCGGCCATCAGCAGGATCATGATTAACGCCAGGGGCAACAACAGTCGCCGCAGGACCGGCTTGGGCGAAGCATCAATGCGCCCAGCAGCAGCCGCGCCCTTGAGAGCCTCATTCTTGATCGTCATAAATTTAGGCTGTTGAGACTTTTCAAGGGGCTGACCTATATCGTTCATGAATCCACCCTTTAGTGGGAATGTTTATTGGTTCGGAAGAATGGGTAAGTCTCTTTCTCATTTGACTCCATTAGAATTTCCTTATGCCGGTATCTCATAACAAATACTCACTGAAACGGCTCACTCCCGCCCATCCAACACAGCCCGGACATTGTCAAGCAGGTCGTTCAATTGATATGGTTTTCGGACAAATCCCGCGGCCCCGGCTTCCAATGACTTTTTCAACTGATCCGCAACAGAATATCCGCTGGCAATGACGACCTTGGCCGCTTGATCAATATTTAACAGTTCTTGCAGACACTGATAACCGCCCATGCCGGGCATGCCGATATCCAGGATGACCAGGTTTATCTGCTTGGGCGCGCTGGAAAAAATTTCCACCGCTTCTTCGCCGCTAGTGGCCACGATCACCGTGTAACCGAAATGTTGGAGCGCCTTGGAAGCAAAATTTCTTATGGACGGCTCATCATCTGCCAACAGGATGGTCTCCGTTCCGCCGACCGGTAGTTGACCCGCCGATGAACTATCTGAAATCGTTTCTTTTTGCTCGATGGCCGACAGATAAATTTTAAAAGTTGTTCCTTGGCCGACTTCGCTATAACAGGTGATAAATCCGCCGTGACTCTTGACGATCCCGTAAACCGCCGCCAGACCCAAGCCGGTTCCTCTTCCAATCTCCTTGGTTGTAAAGAACGGTTCGAAGATATGTTGGATGGTTTTCCGGTCAATTCCCAGCCCGGTATCCGAGACGGTCAACAGGACATAATTGCCGGGTGCGGCGCCAAGGTGTTCATGGGCGTATCCTTCGTCCAAGGTGAGATTCGCCGTCTCGATGATGAGTTTCCCGCCGGCCGGCATGGCGTCGGCGGCGTTGTTCCCTAAATTAAGCAACACCTGTTGAATCTGGATCGGGTCAGCCTTCACCGCCCATAAGCGGCTGCCGGGATGAACATCAATATCGATCGTCTTGGGAATGATCCGTTCAAGCATCCGCCGCGCTTGCTCAACTTCCTGATTGAGATCCAGGGGACGACGCTGGACTTCAACTCTGCGGCTGAACAAAAGGAGTTGCCTGACAAGTAAAGCCGCCCGCTGAGCGGTCATTTGGATGGCCCGTAGATTCGGACAATCTTTGTCGTTTTCTGCTTTATCCAAAAGTATCAGCGAATTGTATCCCAAGATGGCTTGGAGCAGGTTGTTGAACTCGTGAGCGATGCCTCCCGCCAAAATACCTATGGAT
This sequence comes from Deltaproteobacteria bacterium, assembly GCA_015233515.1. The sequence goes on from JADFXS010000035.1 coordinate 11,602, forward strand.
TCCAGCTTTTGGGCTTGATAGAGGCGTTCCTGCAGCCTTTCCTTTTCTTCCTCGGCTTGTTTGAGCTGAGTAATGTCCCGGGCGGACGCAAATACACCGGCGACCGAACCATCTTTGTTCCGGTATAATGACGCGTTATAGATCACGTCGGTAATTTGTCCATTTAAATGCTTTATCGACAATGGATAGTCCGTAACGAAGCCGATATCCAGTGCCTGGCGATACCCTTCTCCGGCTTTGTCCGGATCGGTAAAGTAGTCCGAGAAATCAGTCCCTATCAATTTCGCGCGAGGAACCCCGGTCACCTTTTCAGAGGCGGCGTTGGCATCGGTTATTTTTCCATCCGGGCTTATCGTGACGAGCGGATCAAGGCTGGACTCAAGGAGATTTCGTGAATATAACAACGCCTCCCGCAGCTCATCCTCCAACAGGTTGCGCTCGCTGATTTCCTGTTGAAGCTTGAAATTTGCATCCGCTAATTTTTCGGTCCTCTCGCGGACCTTTTGTTCCAAGTGTTCAGTCAATTCATGCAGTTGTAAATGAGTTTCGACACGGGCCAGCAGCTCTTCTTCCTCAAACGGTTTGGTAATATAATCAAGTCCCCCGGCCGCAAAGCCATTGATCTTGTCCACGCTTTCGTTCAGAGCACTGATGAACAGCACCGGAATATCGCGGCTGGCCTGATCCGCTTTCAGGCGACGGCAAACCTCGAACCCGTCCATTTCCGGCATTTTCACATCTAGTAAAATCAAATCCGGTGCTTTGGCCGCCACTGATCTAAGGGCGAGGAAACCGCTGGAGGCCGGGCGAACGTGATATCCATGATCGGTAAGAGAGCGCATTAGAAGCTGGAGGTTGGCGGGATTATCATCAACAACCAGTATATCGTTCCGACCATTTGTGTTTTTTTCATTTTCATTCATGCCGTTACTTCCTTTGACTTGCCTGCCGGCGTGGGGTCTGAATTCTCCAATAGTTTCAGTAAGCGGTCGTAATTCAGATTTTTGGCCAGCGCACCCAAAGCGCCGCCGACCATGGGGTCGCGCGTGCTGATTTCCGCGATTATTTCCAGGGTCCGCGCAGTTTCCAATTCAACTACCGCTTGATGCAACCGGCGAAGAAGCTCCGAGGGCAATACCGCCAGTTGTTCGGAGCTTATTTGGTTTTCACCCTCTATCGGTACCGCCTGCTCCATTTTATAAACATATTTCAGGCCGAGATGCCTGGCCATGGCTTCGAATATCTCTGTTTCCCGGTAGGGCTTCCGGATAAAATCGTCACAGCCCGACGCCAGGATTTCCGCCCGTTCTTCTTCCAGGGCATGAGCCGTGAGGGCAATGATCTTGGTGGGGGCGCCGGCCTCGGTGGCCTTGATGCGCAGAGTGGCCTCCAATCCGTCCATCACCGGCATGCGGATGTCCATCCAGATCAAGTGAGGATGCCACACCGTAAAGAGTTCCACCGCCTCCCGCCCATTGACCACCTCGCGCAAGTCAAAGCCAAACGGTTCGAGCAGTTTGTGTAATAGGAGGCGATTTTCTCTCCGATCTTCGACGATTAGGAGACGATAACAAGGTTGCCCCTCGACAAGACCGATGATCCGCTTGTGCCACAATTCAGCCGGGATATCATCAACGGCCGGAACTTCCACCAAAATCTCTAAGTGAAACACCGAGCCCTTGCCGAGCTCGCTTTCGATGCCGATCCGCCCGCCCATCAGCTCCACATGTTGTTTGGTGATGGCCAATCCCAGCCCGGTGCCGGATTCCGTCGGCGGCCGGTCGCCTAATTGGACAAACGGTTGAAAAATTCGCGCTTTGTCCTCCGGGCGGATACCTGGGCCGGTGTCTTCGACCTCGAAACGCAATCTTGCCCGTTGCGGCTTAGCCCCATTCACAGCCCGGATCCGGAGGATCACTCCTCCGTTTTCCGTATACTTGATGGCATTACCGATCAGATTGATCAAAATTTGCCTTAATTTACCCTGGTCGACCGTGATCTTGCGAGGGAGATCCGGAGACTGCTCCACCACCAGATTCAGGCCCTTTTCCACCGCCCGGGCATACATCATCGATCTGACTTCAAACACGAGCTGATGCAGATCGATATCGGTTACTTCCAGCTCCACGTTACCGGCTTCTATTTTGGAGATGTCCAGCACGTTGTTGATCAAATTTAAAAGATGTTCGCCGCTGCGAATGATGATAGTCAAGCTCTCCTTCTGTTCCGGCGTGACTGCCGGATCGTTGTTCATCAGACGCGAAAAGCCGAGGACGGCATTCAGCGGAGTGCGCAACTCGTGGCTCATGTTCGCCAGAAACACGCTTTTGGCCCGGTTGGCGGCTTCGGCCTGTTCTTTAGCCGAAAGGGCTCTCCCCCGCTCGCGCCGCGCCAACTCGGCCACGGCGGAGATCATCGCGCAGTTGAACAGGAAAGCGAACATCCCAATCCGGTCTCCAAAGTCCTTGATGAAAGGTTGGTCAACAAACAAAGGCCAGCCATAGAGCGCGATTAAACAGGATGCGCCGGCGGAAAATAAGCCCGTGAGCCACCCCCGATATAGTGAGACAATCATGACCGCCGGATAGAACGTTACCCAAACGATGCGCGTTTCCAGCGCGCTAAGGAAAAACTTTCTGACGAGAACGGCCAAGACCATGGCCAGGAGGACAAGGCCGATGTCCGTTGGCAGCGTCCACAGAGAATATCGGCGGGGTTTGTTCATGACTTTGGCCTGCATAATTTTAATCCTCCGGCGAGTATGACGTCGCCCTCATGACCGGGAGTTGCCGTTACGTCATGGCTCCGGTGAACGGGTGAGGCTACCCCGCCATTCAGTGCATGGTCATTCCTGATCGAGGAGGATGGTCACCATACTGGTCATAAAAAGCTCCCGTGTAGCCTTGGCAATTCTAAGGTATCCACGAGCTAGGAAAATTTCATCGGTCAAATTCACTCCTCCCGACCCAATACGGTTCGGACCTTGTTTAGTAACTCACTAAATTGATACGGTTTTCCGACGAATCCGGCAGCGCCGGCCTCCAGGGTTTTCTTGACTTGTTCATTTGAATATCCGCTGCCGATGAGAACCTTGGCTGATGGGTCAAGCTTGAGAATTTCGGTCAGGCACTTATGCCCGCCCATGCCGGGCATACCGATGTCCATAATGACCAGGTCGATCTCATTCTGTTTGCGCAAATAAATTCCTAGGGCTTCCTCACCGCTGGAAGCAGTCAGGACCTTGTATCCGAATTTTAAAAGGACTTGTTTGGCAAAATCCCTGATAGGTTCTTCATCATCAACCAGAAGGATGGTTTCGGTTCCGCCTTGGATTTGTTTGATAATTCCGGTGCTTGACCTGTCGGTCTCCTTTGATTCGATGGCCGGCAGGTATATCTTGAAAGAGGTCCCTCGACCAATCTCGCTATAACAGGTGATAGAGCCATCATGACTCTTTACGATTCCATAGACCGAAGCCAGTCCGAGACCCGTACCCTTGCCAATTTCCTTGGTCGTAAAGAACGGATCAAACATATGCTCCACTGTTTCCTGGTCCATGCCGTGACCGGTATCCGAAACAGTCAAAACGACGTAGCGGCCGGGTTTTGCTCCCAGATGGTTTCGGGCAAATTCCTCGTTCAAAACGATATTTTCGGTTTCAATGAGGAGTTTTCCCCCGTCCGGCATGGCGTCGGCGGCGTTTTTTCCCAGATTCAATATGATTTGATCGATCTGGACCGGGTCAACCTTGACATCCCAAAGGCCTCGACCCGGATGCAACTCAAGCTCGATCATTTTGGGAATGATCCGCTCCAGCATCCTTCGTGCATTTTCAATTTCTTGGTTGAGTCTGACAATTTTTTTCCTGGTCTCGACTTTCCGACTGAATAGAAGTAGTTGCCGGACAAGGTCGGCTGCCCGGTTACCCGCGTTGTGGATGGTTTTCAGACTGGAATACTCTCGATCAGTCTCTCTTTTCTCCATGAGTAAAATCTGGGCATAGCCATTGATCACTTGCAGCAAATTATTGAAATCGTGAGCAATGCCACCGGTGAGCGTTCCGATGGATTCCATTTTTTGGGCTTGCTGGAGTTGAGATTGCAGAATCTTTTGCTCGGTGATATCACGGGCTACGGTTGAAACCCCCAAAATTTTGCCGTCAGCGTTTCTGATGGGAGAGATGGTCAGAGATACGTTTATGTCACTCCCGTCTTTTTTCCGGCGGACAGTTTCATAGTGTTCAATATTTTCTCCATTTTTTATTCTTTCCAGGAGACGAAGAACCTCATTGTAACGGGCTGGAGGAACCAATATTGATACCGGCTTTCCTAAAATTTCGGTATCCTGGTAACCATATATGTTCGCGGCGCCCTTGTTCCAGCTCGTGATTATTCCATCCAGGGTTTTCCCGATAATGGCGTCGTTGGAGGATTCGACAATCGCCGCCAGCAATAAATTCTTTTCCTCAGCCCGCTTGCGCTCGGTGATGTCGCGGTTGCAGCCCCGTCGTCCTAGGAATACTCCGGCACTGTTGTAAATGGGTTTGCAGGTGTGGCTGATCCATACGACCTCTCCAGACGGCTTGATGATTCTGACATCCAGTCGCTTGTGTTCCTGGTTTTGGGCGTCCACTTCCTTGGTATGTCCGTTCCAGATATCCCGGTCGCTCGGATGAACCAAACTGCCGACCGTGTTTGACAAGTTTTGCATAAACCATTCCGGGGGATAGCCGGAAATCGTTTCACACGCGGGTGAAACCCAAATGAATTTCCCGTCAGGACCACGCCAATATTCCCAATCGTATGTGTTGTCAGATATAATGCGGAGGCGTTCTTCATTCATCCGTAGCGCATCCTCGGCCCGCATGCGTTCGGAAATATCCAGCCCTATTCCGATATAGGAGCCATCTGATAAAAGGACGTTGGCCCAGGAAGTATCGATCAAACTGCCATTGCGGATTCTGGTCTTGAAATCTCCAAATAGTCCTTCCGCTTTGCTGATAAAATCTAAAACATATTTTCTATATTCAGCATCCGGATACAGTTCGGAAAATAAATCCATATTTTTGGCTTCTTCCAGCGACCAGCCCAATCTCTCTTTCCAATAAGAATTGATATATTGAAAATTGGCAAATTTATCGAAAAACGCAATCATTACCGGAATGTTGTCCAGTATGGTCCGCAGTTTCTCCTTTTCTTGAAAAAGTTCCTGTTCGGCCTTTCTTCGCTTTGCCTCAACCTCTCCCACATACAAGGCCATCTCAACCGTGACTTTCACATCTCGTTCATTGAATGGTTTAAGGAGATAACCAAAGGGGTAAGCAAGTTTGGCTCTCTCAAGTCGATCCGTATCGGCATAGGCGGTCAGGAAAACGACCGGAAGATCCCATTTCTCCCGGATAATCTCGGCTGCTTCTATCCCGTCCATTTTACCTTTGAGAACTATGTCCATCATCACCAGGTCCGGTCGTTCTTCCTTAATGGTATCTAGTGCTTTTTCGGCTGAGGTGAAATTTCCGGAAATTTTATATCCCAAGGACTGAAGATCGGCCGCCAGGTCGGCTCCGATGATAACGTCATCCTCGACAATCAAGATTTTGGATTTAAGCGGTTGGTTCAACGGGTTGTTGATTTCCTTCATAGGTCCGATCTCCGGTGAGAAGGTCTCTCGGTCTAGGAAAAAAATTGGGTTCACTATACTTTGAGTATGGCATGAACTTTTTTAAAATCAAGGTGTTGAGCGCCGAATAACTCTATCGCGCCAAAAACTCTCCCGCCTCTTACCGGAGTTTGGCCGGCCAAACGGCTGGAATTTGCCTTGATTTACCGAGGGATATAAATGAGGGTATTGGCAGCAAGCTCCGTAAATCATGGATTTTGTTGAAACAGATAAAAAAGAAAAAGCCAGGCGTCTGATTCCGAATCACCTTCTGGACTTGGCGGAAGACGACGGCCGCCGTTTTTTGGCTTGGTCCAAGATCGCCAGGGCGGTTGGTTCGTCGGTGACTATCTCGTTGATGAAACCGTTGGTTAAGAGATGGTATAAGGCTTCCGCCTTGAGCGGGTTGCGGGTGATGACCAGAACTCCGGCGCCTTTCCCACAGCCGGCGGAATGGCGGAAGTCGAGTTTGAGGGCTTCGCGGTGAGTTTTGGCGATGTGGGTGATATGTTCCAGTCGGGGGCCGACGAGTTGCCGATCTTTCAGGGTCACGGCCTGGCCTAGGTCATTGAACAGAACACCGGCGATATCGCCGATGAAATTACCGCGCTCGGGTTTTCCGTCAAAATAGCCCAGGACCTCATAGGACGTAAAGTTATCGTAACTTTTATCGTCGGGGATGTTCAGATTTTGCTCCGGCGGCATCTTGGAGACCCCGACCGAGGTCAAAAGGGTATCGGCTCTCCAAATGGCGGCGTCTTTATCTTGGTTTTCCCAGAACCGCCCGTATAATTCCCGCAAGGTTTCATCGGCTTCGAAGACCGGCGCGCACGATTTGAGCTGTTCGGCATCAGCCTTGACAATGGGGACGGTCACCAGATCGCGGGGTGGAACCTCCATTCCGCATTTGGAGCTCAGCAAGCGGGCATTGGC
>JADFXS010000035.1:18302-18681 GCA_015233515.1 Deltaproteobacteria bacterium
CGAATCCTGTGGTTTTGGAACGCTTAAACTGCCTAGCAAAGGCAAGATTTTCAGCTGTTGGTGGCGGTTTTTCTTGTCTGGGTTCAAGGCAATATTGTAGATGACGTTATGGACGGTAATCCCGAAAGAAACCACCAGGATCGCCGGTTCCGGACAGATACGTTGGCTGGTCTCGGGCCGGTCGATGATCTCGGCCAGGCGCATGGCTCCGGCCAAATAAAAGGGATCGAGTTCCTGATTTTGGCGATCGATGCGCGGCGCCTGTTTTTGAACCTGCAGGCCGAGGGATTCAAAGTAGCCGAGCCCGGGCAGGATTTGGCATTTATTCAGTAATGGAAAAGTGTTTTTTAGTTTTTTCGAGAGTTCTTCTTCATTCAAC
>JADFXS010000404.1:0-1535 GCA_015233515.1 Deltaproteobacteria bacterium
GCATTCGTTTAAGGAGGCTCTTCAATTGACTGATTTCAACGAGATTCCTCATACCGAGAAAAGCCGTCAGGCCTTGAAGCCGACCCTGGGCCCGACGGAAAACAAACTTGATATGTCTATCAAATTGTTAGGAATTATATCTGGCTTGACCAATGTTCTCATCCGATCCGAAAATCTACGGCAGGCCGGCGATGAAATTCTTGAAACCCTGGCTCAGGGTCTGGACGATATCGATAGATGCGCCCTGTTTTTATATGACGCCGCGAGCGAACGCTTGAAACTGCTGGCCGCCAAGGGTGAAGCGGAAATATTTGAAGAGATCGTCGGGTCAGGCGATCGACCATTGGTTGGCAAACCCAGGCAAGGGGATGATAATCGGGGTTTTGACGACAACGCTCCTTTTTTCTGGGAAAAAAATTCCACTAAAGCTGAAATTCCCCTCCCGGATCATGACTTGGCCACTCTGAAATCCCTGGCCTGTCTGCCTCTGACTTTGTCGGGCCGACGGATGGGGGTTTTGTATCTCTCTTTTTCGAAGGCCAAGCCGCTTGCTTTATCCATTAGGCAAGGTTTGCCCTTGCTCGGCACGGTAGTGGCCAATGTCCTTCAGACTTTCCTGCTCAAGGAAGAACTGAAGAACAAGACGAGAGTATTACAAAGCCAGATTCGCGAACGGGAAAAGGAACTTCTGAAACGTATTCAAGCGGAAACCAAGTTTAAGCAAACTCAAGAACAATTGATCCAGTTAAAAAAAATGGAGGCCGTGGGCACATTGGCCGGCGGTATTGCCCATGATTTCAATAATATTCTTCAAAGTATCACCGGATATACCGAGCTATTGCTCAGCAACAAGGATGCCGAACATCCGGACTGCAAATTTCTCCAGGATATCGATAACGCCGCCGGCCGCGCGGCCGAGCTGGTCCGCCAATTGATGACTTTCGGCCGCCAGATGGAAATAGCTCCTAAAACCATTGATCTGAAGGAATTGATAGATCAGGTCGGTTGTCTGTTAAAGAAAGACTCTGCGGAAGCCGTCACTATTGATATTCAACGGCCGGAAAATCTATGGGCTGTTACCGCTGATCCAGCGCAATTGAAGAGAGCGTTGATCAATCTAGGCGTGAACGCTTTGGAAGCCATCAGCAAGTCCGGCGCCATACAGATCGAGGCGGAAAATTTCCAGGCCATCGAAAATGACTACGCACTCCACGGGAAATTAAAACCGGGTTATTACATCCGAATCAAGGTGGCTGATAACGGTCGAGGCATAAGCCGGGAGAGATTGCCACTTATTTTTGACCCGTTTTACACTACGAAAAACCTCGGCCAGGGACCCGGATTAGGTCTATCCGTCGTTTACAGTATCGTCAAATATCACAACGGTCACGTGGTCTGCCGATCGGAGGTTGGAGTGGGAACTACTTTTGAAATCATTTTGCCGGCCAACCCGGAGCTACCACAGGAACCACAGGTAAAATCGACAAAAAAATCAGATTTTGCCGGCCGGGAAAGCATACTCCTGGTGGATGATG
>JADFXS010000404.1:1563-3302 GCA_015233515.1 Deltaproteobacteria bacterium
GTGACCCGCGAATTTCTGACCGGCCAGGGATATCAAGTCTTCACCGCCGGCAGCGGCGAGGAGGCCTTGGAACTCATTCAAACCATGTCGAGCCATGTTCATTTGGTCATATTGGATCTGGGCATGCCTGGTATGGGGGGACAGGAATGCCTCAGGCGCATGCTTAAACTGGCGCCTCAAGTAAAAATTATGATTTCCAGTGGTTTTGCCTCGGAAAACCACGTTCAGGCCGCCATGAAGGAAGGCGCCGCCGCATACCTGGTCAAACCTTTCCACTTGACGGAATTCATAACGAAAATCCGCGGCATATTGGATTGTTGATAGTCCTAACCGTGTATTGATATACCTCCTGAGAAACAACTTTTCCGGGTCGGTTCAAATTGCCCTAACTTGCCTCCCAACAGAGCGTATAGTGTCATTTCGATGAGCGGCGCCAGCCGCGAAGAGAAATCTCTAACGCCCAAAGACCTTCCTTTTCAATAATGGAGATTTCACCCTTCGGTCGAAATGACAGCCGGCGCATGTTTCTTTGCTTCATAACACGCCATGCGCGGGGGGGTGGGTACTCAAAAGATTGAAAGCCGGCTGTAAGCTGGTATAATAAAACGTCTTGCGGCAGGAAATGAAAAATAACGCGAAGGCGGCTTCGGAATCAAAGATGTTCGGGCAAGCGGTTTTATTACTTATATGAAACAGGTTATTATAAAAATCGGGATAGGCTTCGGTCTGTTCGCCCTGGATGCGGTTATTTTCCATACTTGTCTGATCGCCATAATGGTGGCCACGATCTGGCCCGTACTTCTGATCCGGGCATTATTTGCCTGGAAAAACAAGGATCTCCTTAAAAAAAGACTAATCACTTGTGGTATATTGGCAGTCACCGTGATGATGATCATCATAGTTTCGGCGCTTAACCGTCAAGTCACTCTTCAGCGCGCTCAAATCATCATCGCCGCCTGCCAGAAGTATCAGGCCGATCATGGTAATTACCCGGACGGTTTGACCGATCTGATTCCCCGATACCTGGAACGACTCCCACGCTTGAATTACACGTTAAACGGTGGAAAAGTCCACTATCTGGTCAGAGAAGGACATCATCAACTTGTCTTTGCCACTCTTCCTCCTTTCGGACGAGACTACTATATTCTGGAAGAGAACAGATGGGGGCAGACTGATTGATCCAACCGCCTTACCTACCCATGACCAGTGAGGAAATGGACCGCCTGGGTTGGCCGGTTATCGATATCCTTCTCGTCACCGGTGATGCCTATGTGGATCACCCGGCCTTTGGCGCCGCCTTGCTCGGCCGCTGGTTGTCGGCCCATGGATGGCGGGTCGGACTGGCCGCTCAACCGCGCTGGGACCGCCCGGACGATCTGCTTCGCTTGGGACGTCCCCGGCTGTTTACCGGGGTGACCTCCGGGGCTCTGGATTCCATGCTGGCCCATTACACGGCTTTCCGACGGAAACGCCGGGATGATGCCTATACTCCTGGAGGGCAGGCTGGAGCCAGACCTAACCGGGCCGTCATCGTTTATGCGAATCTGGTTCGCCGGGTTTTTCCCGATCGGCCGATAATTCTCGGTGGAATCGAAGGCTCTCTGAGAAGAGAGAAGGACTAAGAGAGGTGGAGTGATAGGCTGGGCGGCTACATACTGGTGGAAGGCAAAGCCGAGGGGGTGGGTTAAGGGAGGGACGGAGGTGGTTTGAGGGAAATAGGTCAAAGCGGAGGAGGCGGG
>JADFXS010000036.1:0-17903 GCA_015233515.1 Deltaproteobacteria bacterium
GCTCAAGCTCTTTGCCTTTTGATACCCCGCAGCTTGCTGCGGGGAGCTTCATTTAAAAAAAATCATCTGGTAATAGCCTGCCCTCGGAAACTTAAAACGATTAACCCAGGCCAAGTACTTTATAATGGGAAATAGATGTATTTATAACAGTTATCAGGTAGTTAAATGTATAATTATAGGCATCGACATTGAAATAACCGAAAAAATCGAATGCCTTCCTTTCCGTATTTGATCTCCCAGGCGGTTCAGAATATCTCAAGTCTCTTTCAGCAATGTTATGGGTGAAGCCAGCGCGATACCGCGGATGAGCTCGGATTTTCAGATGACCCATAGGGCAAGGCTAACAAGGACGCCGTTTTTAGGAATCAAAGAGGCAGGAAGCAAAAGCGAACGCCAAATTGATCAAGGGTACGATTGCTCAACCTTCAGAACCGCCGTATACGGATCAGGACGCACCGTGGGGTGATAGTGAATGCTTGCGAGGGACGCCGATCTTTATAATATATTTTTATCTTTAAGAATCGATAACGTTATATTTCTGGCGTTGGTCCCGTCCGTTCGTTCTTTTCCTTGAATATTCGTCGCGAAAATATAGACTTTATTTTCATTTTCCACATATCCTGCAAACCACCCGTTGATGCTCTTGCCGTTCACGATTCCGGTGCCGGTTTTCCCAGATAAGATTACTTTGTCCTGCTCCGAAATTTTGATTACTCTTTTGACGGCATCGATGTTCCTTTTAGAAAATGGCATATCATAAGTATAGAGTTTTTTAAGTATTTCTACCTGTTCTCTAGGGGAGATCCTCAATGAAGATTCAACCCAGAAATCATCAATGTCGCCAGAAAGATCACAGTTGCCGTATCTAATTTGCTTTAAATAATTCTCAATTCCAATTTTGCCCACGATAGAGTCGACTTTCTGAAAATACCAGTTTACCGAGTAGGCAATGGCGGAAGTTAATGTCTGGTCCCGATTCCAGTGTTCGATTGGGTAAATGACTCCGTCCCACTCAAATCGAGTATTTTCATCTGTCAAAACTCCGGTCTCAAGACCGACTAAAGCGCTGATGATTTTATACGTTGAATCAGGAGATACGCGTTTATGGCTGTTTTCGTCGTTATACACCTGATAGTGGTTTTTTTTCATGTCAAGTAAAACGAAAGTTCCGTCGTATCCCTGGAAATAGCTGCTCAAATCTTCATATGCAATGTTTTTATTTGGTTTCGACGATTTTTCTGCCTGATTGGCGCCGGATGTTCCTTTGGCGTTGGTCAGGACAAGGCACCCCATCAGTAAAAAAAGAGATATTCTCCAGATAAATCCGCTTGCGGTTACATTTTTATATGAGGCAATCATGGCCATTCTTTTCTTGATGTTGGTTCTGCCGCTGGCCAATCCGGCTATCGTGTAATCGTATGCGGAATATGAGTATCTTTCCAGAAAAGAGATAATCGCCGCGCCATAACTTTTATATTCATCGGGTTTTAGAATGGAAAGTACATAAGCATCACAAGCCGATTCCCGATCCTGTCGCATCTGATAAAAGGCATACCAGATAAACGGGTTAAACCAGTGGAGGATTTGCAAAAAGGATGTAATCCAGTTTATATAAAGATCTCTACGTTTGAGGTGAGCTAATTCATGCAACAGGATAAATCTTAATTCCGACTTCTTTAAATTATCGATAATTCCGGTCGGCAATATAATATACGGCCGGAATGCTCCCACAACCATCGGGCTTCTTATTAGCCGAGACTCAATTAGCGTGGGATGGCTATTGATGTTTACGGCAATTTTACATTCCTCAAGCAGTCTGATCGCGCCCTCATCATTTACTTTACGGCTTTTCTTTATAGTACCTTTCAATTTAATGATCCAATTAATCGTATAAACAATCAGGGTTATTACTCCAATTAACCAGACCCCAAATACGACGACATCGCATGAGCCGAGAAAAGTCCTGTTTACAGATAAAGAAAAATCGTCAGTGAGATTTGTTCTTTTCGTTACCAGTGACTTTTTTTCCGTATTCTGTCCTGAATTCTCATTACCCCGGGTTTCAAAATAATTTCCGGCCAAGGTCTGAATGGATAGATGATCGAAAATGTTGAACATGCTGAAGGAGCTTTCAGGTCCATGGAAAATCAGCAGCTTAAAGATCAACAAAAACCACATTATATACTGCCAATTGGCACCTATTCTGTCTTTGAGGATCAATCGAATGGCTATGATCAATCCTATCAGAATGCTCCCCATGAATGAAGAGTACAGCAACCAGGGAATAAAAGAATACAATCCCATTAAGAGCCTTTCTTTACTTTTCCTTTTGATCCAGGATACGCTTTAGTTCAGCTATCTCTTCTTTTGATAACGCTTGTTCTTCCAGGAAATTGGCAAACATTACATTCAAGGCGCCGCAGAAGACCTTTTGTAAAAAAGACCGGCTTTCCGCTTTTACACACTCATCCTCGGGAATGAGAGGGTAATAAACGTATGCCCGCCCATCTTTACTGAAGGTCAGCGCTTTTTTCTTTACCAGCCGTCCAAGCAGTGTTTTGACTGTCTTGGGCTTCCACGACGTGAGACCTTCGAATTTTTTAATGACTTCGTTAGCGGTAAGTGGGGCGCTCACCCATAAGATTTTCATGACTTGCCATTCCGCGTCGGATATTTGTGGTAATTTTTGCGTAGATTTTTCCTCCTAAGATTACATATGTAATACTGTGTTCAACATAGCTTTTTTTACACCGCTTGTCAAAAAAAATAAATTTTTGCTTTAATAATCAATTTATCAGCTGACGACAGCTGATCGTGCTCGAAAAGCTCGTCTACGGTGGCCTAAATCCACTACCAAATCGCGGATAGGGCGCGTAAATCCTCGGCGAAACGCGAAGTTGGACCGATTTTGGCCCGCAGGCGTATTCACCATACGTCGAGGAGCCACCGGGCGGTGCCCGGAGCCATCAGTGAGTGAGCATTGGCGCTGGACTGAACAGTTACCCGAGTTCGAGCAGGTTTTGGGGTGCGGGACCTTCCCGCCGGGAAACGAGCGTTGCAGCCGGGAGTTACGTGCCTCGATGCCCGCAAGTGGTGAATCAGGGGTGGACCTCTATTTATTGATTTGCGATCTGCATTGGTTTATGCTGTTTATCCAGAATGTTTCGCCTGACGCCTTTTCAACGTAAATGGATCGGAGCCCGCTGGCCGGAATGGGCCGCCGTTTTTTTAAAATTTCTATCCCGATTGGTCCGGCGCCGGATCGTCGGTTGGGAACAGACTTACCAATATCGCCAAGTGGCTTTTGCCCTCTGGCATGGGGACGACTTAGCCCTTTTACCAAACTTCGGACATGTCCGGGCCACGATCATGATCAGCCAATCGCGGGATGGTGAGTATTTGGCCAAAGGGGTGACGGCTTTCGGATACCACGTTGTCCGGGGATCATCCACTCGAGGAGGAGTAGGCGGGTTAGTCAGCCTGATCCGAGCCGTCCGGAAAGGAGATAACGCCATTTTCGCCGTGGACGGTCCGACAGGTCCGCGCGGCGTCTGTAAACCTGGGATAGTCTGGTTGGCTCAAAAAACCGGCGTACCGATATTTCCCGTGGGTTTGGCGGTGAACCGGAAATTAGTTTTTAAAAAAACCTGGCACCGGGAATATCTGCCGTTGCCCTTTGCCAAACAAGTGATCTTTTTCGGCTCTCCACTATTTTTCGACCAGAGCGATACTTCACATATGGACGTTTGTTGCCGGCGGATTGAAGACGCTTTACATTCAGCCAAGGACCGGGCGGATGAATTATTAGCGGCCTGGTCGGGAGAAAAATCATCATGTCCGTAAAAAGCTGGTATTCGACCTTAATCGCGATGTTATTTTTTTCAATGATCGCCGGGCCGGTTTCGGCCGAGCTTACGCCGGAGGACAAGAACGCCCTGAGCAAACTCGGTTTATCGGACAATACGATACAGGGCCTGATCACCCTATACCAGGATAATACCCGTAAAAGGCCGCCGGCCCTGACTATTCCCGAGCTGGAAAAATTGGTTCGAGCCGGATTTCAGGACGAACATATCCGTTTATTCACGACGCTGGACTCCTTGACCGGCAAAAAGGAGTTTATTCCCATTAGCCCGCCCCAAGCTCGAGAACTGGTGTCTTCTGGCGTCAGCCAGGAAACTATTCGCCTCATGCTGGTCTCCGAGATCGCCCGAGCCGCGGAGCAAAATACCCACACTGCCGGGGAAAAGCCTGAATTGGAGCAGAAGGTGGTGATCGATAACGAAGGACATCGCCACATTGTCTATTCAACCGGGGAGACCAGCGGTCTGGGGCAGGAAGTGGTCACCGATTCCGAAGGACACCGTCATTTCATCTATAGGTCCTTGGATTCAAAACCATCCATCGAGGAGGAACGCCAACAGGCCGAACTTCGCCGGGCCAGGGAATTGTTGGACAAGATTCAGATTCACGTAATTCGTTAGTATTATCCGCCTTAATCTTTATAAACATCTGAAACAAGATCGCGGGCAATCTTAACTGTCGGGCTAAAGGTATATGGAATCACTAATATCTCGCATCCGTTTATTTCTTCTGGTCATGATTACGATTACCGTGTTCGGCATCATCAGCCTGATCCAGGTTGAAGGTTGGGCTGTTTTGGACGCGATTTACTTCAGCGTTGTGACCATGACCACGGTCGGGTACGGCGACATACACCCGGTGACCAATGCAGGCAAAATTTTGGTTATGGTCATGATCATCGGTGGAGTCGGCACCTTTACCGGCCTGGTTGCCACCACTACGGAACATATTCTCCACCGCCGGGAGAAAAAACAACGGACGCTGAAGCTGAACATGGTGATCGGCCTGTTTTTCAGCGAAGTGGGAACCGAACTTTTAGCTCGTTTTGTGGAAATCGACCCACGAGCCGACTTGCATCGGCAAGAATTGAGCCTCAAGGATCAGTGGTCTGAAGAGACTCTGATCCGCGCCGCCGGTTTGGCGCAAAAACATGAATTCCGGGTTGATTTAAGTCGGATGGATTTAGTGGAAGTGCGGAGTTTTTTAAAGGCCAACCGCCCACTGCTTTTGCGGCTCCTGGAACATCCCACCCTGGTGGAACATGAATTATTCTCCGACCTGCTATTGGCGGTCTTTCACTTATTGGAAGAGTTGGCCCACCGGCGACACCTGCGCCAATGTTCGGACGCGGACATGAAACACCTGACGGTTGATTCAGAGCGGGTTTACGGTTTTCTGATCGTCCAATGGTTCAAGTATATGCGCCACCTCAAAGTCGCCTACCCGTATTTATTCATGCTGGCGGCCAGGCGAAATCCGCTTTTAGGACGAACCACGGTGGAAATCGAATAGCATTACTTTAGTGTTGGTGCGCGGTCATAAAAAACTTGACACAAAGGCCGATGCGGGTAAACTGATCGAGCGCTCAGTCGAAAAAATGAAACTCACAAGGAGAAGACCGTGCCTCATTCCGGCTCCAGGCGCAAGGACATACCGACATTTGTCAAAGATCAGGCACTGGTGGAAAAACGACGACGGCAGATCGTCGAAGCCGCGGTCGAGCTCTTTGTCCGTCAAGGCTTTCATCAAACCACCACTCGTGAAATTGCCCGGGCCGCCGGTTTTTCCATCGGAACTTTGTATGAGTATATTAAATCCAAGGAAGATGTCCTTTATCTAGTCTGCGATACCATTCATACCGCCATGGAAAATCAGTTGCGGGCCGCTCTCGGCGCTCATGGCGCCGGCCGCGAAGCCTTGCGAGCGGCCATGGAAAATTACTTTAAAGTCTGCGATGCCATGCAGGACCATATTTTGCTCATTTATCAGGAACTTCGCGCATTGGAACCCGAGTCTTTAAAATTCGTTTTGGCCAATGAAGAACGTATTACCTCCATTTTCGAGGATATTTTGCAGCTCGGCGCCCTGGATGGTTCCTTATTCCCCGGTAGTGAACAACTCATCCGTTTGACCGCTCACAATATCGTGGTCCTGGGACATATGTGGACCTTCCGACGCTGGTCCCTGTCCCGCCATTTTTCCCTGTCAGACTACACGCAGTTTCAAATATCTTTTATTATAAATGAGTTATCAAAGAGTTCCGATCGCGGAAATTAGATGACTCCGATAAATCCATATGGAGGATTGCCGTATGAGCACCAACATCGAACCTTATAAACCGGAAAACCAAATCCGAGTGGTGACCGCCACTTCACTATTCGACGGCCATGACGCGGCCATCAACATCATGCGGCGTATACTTCAGGATACGGGCGTAGAAGTTATTCATCTGGGACACAATCGCTCGGTGAGTGAAATTGTCCTGGCCGCCATTCAAGAAGATGCCCAAGGCATAGCCGTGAGCTGTTACCAGGGCGGCCATATGGAATTTTTTAAATTTATAATTGATTTGCTCAAGAAATACGGCGCGGCCGGCATTCGGGTTTTTGGCGGTGGTGGAGGCGTGATCGTGCCTGACGAAGCCAAGGAACTCGAAGACTACGGGGTGACCAAAATCTATTCTCCGGAAGACGGCCGACGTCTGGGTTTGCAGGGCATTATCAATCATTTGGTGCAAAGCCTGGATCAACCGGTTGATCTGGAAGGAATCTTGAACCAGATCCCCAGCCTCGCCGGCAAAGAACATCTGGCCGTGGCCGGATTCATCACCGCAGCGGAACGGGCCAAGATCGCCGGCGATGGTTTTCTGGCCAGATTTACCAGCCGGTTAGAGGAAGTTATTCAGAACCGTCCGCCTCGGATCATTCCCGTTCTGGGCATAACCGGGACAGGCGGGGCGGGGAAATCCAGTTTGGTGGATGAGTTGGTCACTCGCTTTCTCAATGATTTTCCCGATAAAAAGGTGGCGATCATTTCCGTGGACCCCTCGCGTCGCAAGACTGGCGGCGCCCTCCTGGGCGACCGTATTCGGATCAACGCCTTAAGTCGCGAGGGCGTTTACATGCGTTCCTTGGCGACCAGGACCTCGGGTTCGGAAATATCCGAAGCCCTACCGGAATGCCTACTGGTGCTCAAAGCGGCCGGCTTCGATTTCATCATCGTGGAAACCGCTGGAATAGGGCAGGGTGACGCAGCCATTGTCCCCTTGGTGGATGTATCGACTTACGTCATGACCGCCGATTTCGGTGCGCCATCTCAATTGGAAAAGATCGACATGCTGGATTACGCCGATCTGGTGGCGATCAATAAATTCGATCGCAAGGGAGCTGCCGACGCTTTGCGGGATGTCCGAAAACAGTATCAGCGAAATCGCCGTCTTTTTCAGAGCGACCTTAAGGAAATGCCGGTCTTCGGCACCATCGCCGCCAGGTTCAACGACGATGGCGTTACCGCTTTATATTTATTTATTCTGGACGAGATCAAGCGTAAAACCGGAGTGACCTGGGTATCGTCTTTACCGCGACCGGCCAGCAAACAATCCAGCGCCAAATCCATTATCATCCCGCCGGAACGAACCCGTTATTTGAGCGAAATCGCCGAAACCGTCCGCTATTATCATCGCTGGACCAATGAACAGGCTGATATCGCCAAGCGAATTTGGCAATTGGAAGGAGCTATGAGCGAACTGGCTGACGACGATAATCATCTCAACCTCGGGCAGACCCTGATGCGGAAAAAGGCGACCCTGTCCGAGCGGCTCGACCCGCGTTGTCACCGTCTGCTGGAAGCGTTTCCGGAGCTTAAAAACCAGTATTCTTCCGATGATTTTGTCTACAAAGTCAGAGACAAGGAATATCGTACGCCGCTCTATCGGGAGAGTCTGTCCGGGACCCGTATTCCGAGGGTGGCCTTGCCTGGCTACGAAAATCCGGGAGATCTCTTGCGTTGGCTCCTCAGAGAAAACCTGCCCGGACATTTTCCTTTTACCGCGGGCGTTTTTCCTTTCAAACGGACCGATGAAGACCCGACGCGCATGTTCGCCGGAGAAGGAGACGCGGCCCGGACCAATCGCCGATTCAAATACCTGTCGCGGAATTATGAAGCCAAACGCTTGTCCACGGCCTTTGATTCCGTAACCCTATATGGACAAAATCCAACGGAACGGCCGGACATCTACGGCAAAGTCGGCACCTCCGGAGTGTCGATCTGCACTCTGGACGACATAAAAGTACTTTATGGCGGATTTGAACTTTGCGCTCCCAATACCAGCGTGTCCATGACCATCAACGGACCCGCGCCGATCGCCCTGGCCATGTTCTTCAATGCCGCGATCGGCCAGCAACTGGAAAAGTTTGAAGCCCAGAACGGCCGTCCGGCTGACCCCGGTGAAGCCGAACGAATCAAAGCCATGGTGTTGCGCAACGTCCGGGGAACAGTCCAGGCCGATATCCTCAAGGAGGATCAGGGGCAGAACACCTGTATTTTTTCCATCGATTTCGCCCTGCGGATGATGGGGGACATCCAAGCCTATTTTATTGAAAACGAAGTGCACGGTTTCTATTCCGTGTCCATTTCCGGGTATCACATCGCCGAAGCCGGAGCCAACCCCATAACTCAAACCGCTTTGACCTTGGCCAACGGCTTCACCTACGTGGAATACTATCTGTCGCGAGGGATGGATATAAACGATTTTGCGCCTAATCTCTCTTTTTTCTTTTCCAACGGAATGGACCCGGAATATTCGGTCATCAATCGGGTGGCTCGCCGCATCTGGGCGGTAGCTATGAAGCATAAATACGGCGGCGACGAGCGGTCCCAAAAACTAAAAGCCCACATTCAGACTAGCGGTCGGTCGCTGCATATGCAGGAGATTCAGTTCAACGATGTCCGCACGACCTTGCAGGCCCTGACGGCGTTGTACGACAACTGCAATTCGCTGCATACCAACTCTTACGACGAAGCCATAACTACGCCCACGGAAGAATCCGTCCGGCGGGCCTTGGCCATCCAGTTGATTATCAATAAGGAATTCGGACTTTACAAGAACGAAAATCCCACCCAGGGGTCGTTCATCATCGAAGAATTGACCCGCTTGGTGGAGGAAGCCATTTTGGCCGAATTTGACCGGATATCGGAGCGAGGGGGAGTGCTGGGCGCCATGGAGACCGGATACCAACGGTCCAAAATTCAAGAAGAATCTTTGTACTACGAGAACCGGAAGATGGATGGCCGCCTGCCCATCGTCGGAGTGAACACCTTTATCAATCCGGAATCCGATGCTGAAGCGGTCGCCGGCAAATTGGAGCTTTCGCGAAGCACGGACGAAGAACGGGTTTCTCAACTCCAGCGTCTGCGGGATTTTCAGAACCGAAACGCCGATCGGGCGCCGGAAGCCTTGCAGCGTTTGAAAAAAGTCGCCTTGTCCGAGAAAAATATTTTTGCCGAATTGATAGAAACGGTCAAATATTGCTCCCTGGGCCAAATCAGCCAGGCGCTGTATGAAGTCGGCGGACAGTATCGAAGGAACATGTAATTTGGTCACCGCCGGCCGGGGTGTTCCATCGGCCGGCGGACCGCATTATGCGCCTGTTTCCCGCAATTCGCGCTCTATTGTAAATACATCCACTGAAAATAGGATAACTTGACCTGGACAGTTGAAGAGGGTTGAAAGATTTTAACTCCGGGTGTATGCGTATGCCCTACCGGCTCGGAACTGGTCCGCCATCATCGGACCGCGTCCGAAAAACATCGATAAGGTCGATGGCGATTTATTTTGTATAGGTATTATAGATAGAGATGAACGCATTGAATAAGCAAACCGACAGCGGCGAAATGAGCCGCAATGTCGCAACCAAAGGTCACACGTTCCCGTTCAAACGGACTATTATCAGCTTGATGCTGATCATTATCGGCAGTGCTGTTTATATTATCGGCATGAAAGGTATCCTGATCCCCAAGCAGTTTCTCAATGGCGGTATAACCGGCATCAGCATGATCATCCATTATCTGTATCCGAAACTCGGCTTGGGCTGGCTGTATGCCGTCTTGAATATTCCATTATTTATTATGGGGTGGATAAATGTCAGCCGCAGGTTCATCCTTCTTACGGCTTTCGGAATCGTCTGGTTTTCTTTTCTGACGGAAGTAGCCCCTATTCCGGCCTTTCCCATGGCCGATCCCATGATAAGCGCGATCTTGGCCGGTATCATTTGCGGTCTTGGCTTGGGAATAATCTTTCGCTCGGCCGGATCCGTGGGGGGCATAGATATTTTAGCCGTTTATTTGTATAAACGCTTCTCTCTGGGATTGGGACTGACCTCATTTTTGGTTAACGCCCTGATCCTGAGCCTGGCCGCGATCTTTTTTAACTTGGAAATGGCCTTGTACACTCTCATATTTGTCTATACGCAATCCAAGTTAACCGATGCGGTCATTGTCGGATTCAGTCGGCGCGAAGCGGTTTTCGTAATTTCCGATCGACCTAACGACATCGCCAAAGCCATTATGACCGACCTGAAGCGGGGCGTGACCTTCCTGGAAGGCGCCGGCGCTTATTCCGGAAAACACAAGGAAGTGATTTTAAGTATCATCACCTTGACGGAGTTGGCCAGATTGAAAGAAATTGTCTTTAATATCGACCCTCGGGCGTTTGTCATCGTGAACGACACCGCGGAAGTCATCGGGGTCGGTCACGGAGAGCGGAAAATATACTAACCCTCATGCCGGCCTGGGCGCCGGCACAACGAAGCATGAAAATGCTTAAATATAATATGGACCATGCGACATACTCCGATAAATATGGAAAAAGAAGTAGTTTTTTCCCTGGTTCCCAAGCTCCAGCTTGGGAACCGCTTTTGAGGGAAGCTGGAGCTTCCCGGCTTTTCCTAGCTCCCAAGCTGGAGCTTGGGAGCTAGGTGGAACTCATTACCTAGATGCGGCGTTGTCAAGACCACTATTTGCATACTAACTATCTGGACGTGGGATGAAAGTTCTCCTCCTGTCACCTCCGGGTCGACACCAATACGTACGCGATTACTATTGCAGTAAAATCGCCAAAGCCGATTACAGCTATTCGCCCGTGGATTTGCTGTTATTGAGTGGACGGTTTCCGCAATCGGTTTTTATCGACGCCATCCAGCAGCATTTAAACGTTGAGGCCTGCTTGAACCGGATCAAGCAGGAGGCGCCACAGGCTATTATCTCTCTCGTAGCCAGCGTCTCCTGGCCGGAGGACAGATCCTTTTTGGCTAAAGTGAAGGCCGATTTGCCTTCCGTGCCGATCTTGGCCACGGGTGATGTCCTCTTGGAAGACGGACAACGTCTTTTACAGCAGGAAAAATGGCTGGACGCCATTATTCTTGACTTTACCAACGCGGATGCGGTGAAATTTCTGGCCGGTGATTTCGACCATCTGGAACAGATGATCTTCCGGACGGTCGACGGCCGGATATCAACCTGCATCGCACCCCGTCGTCCAGGTCCGATAACGGACCTCCCGCAACCTCGTCATGAACTCTTTCTGAACCAGCATTATGCCTATCCTTTTGTCCGCCATCGCCGGTTTGCCACCGTGCAAACCGATTATGGGTGTCCGTTTCCGTGTCGGTTTTGCGTCATGGGCTCGTTGAGTCATCGGGTCCGCCCGAAAGAAGAGGTGATAAAGGAACTGCGCGACCTGCGGCAGCGCGGCATCCGGGAAATATACTTCAACGATCAGACCTTTGGGGGAACGAAAAGACGATTAACCGACTTGTGTCAAGCTTTTTTGGATTCTAATTTGTCCTTGGGTTGGTGCTGTTGGAATCGGGTCGATTTGGTGGCCGACCAACTGGAGCTTATGAAGCGAGCCGGTTGCCACACAATCATGTTCGGGGTGGACGCGGGCGACGAAGAAACATTGAAGCTGTACCGAAAAGGATATACTATCGACCAGGTTCGTCGAACCTTTGACCGATGCCGGCGCCTGGGAATAAGGACATTAGGCACCTTTATTCTGGGGCTGCCCAGCCAGGACGGCCAGGCGATTAAACAGGTTATCGACCTGGCTTTGGAATTGGACCCGGATTTTGTGTCCTTCAACGTCTATGTTCCCCGGAAAGGCACATCGGTCCGGGCTGAACTGGCGGACGATCTGCCGGATGAAGAAACCGTCCTGGACCAAAGCGGGGCCATGGTCAAAGTATCCAAATGCGGGATCAGCCCGGAAGAGCTGAAAACATGGCGGGATCAAGCCGTGCGTTCCTTCTATTTGCGCCCGGGATATGTCTGGCGTCGGCTGGCCGGTATCCGTTCGTTCTATGATCTGGAAGTACTGATTCGGACCGCTTGGAGTATGATCTGGGGATAATAATATGGTGAAACTGGACCATGCATCCTGATGTAATGCGTAAAATCGACCGTTGGGTCGGCGTGCCTCTCTGTTTCGTTTTAACGATTTATGAACGGCTGGTTCGCTTATTCCGAAAAAATTCTGGTGCGGATGGACCAATCAAACGCCTTCTTTTTATTGAATTGGCCGAAGTCGGCGCTTTTGCCGTGGCCTACCCGGCCGTGGCCCATGCCCGAAGATTATTCCCCGGCGCGGATATTTTTTTCCTGACCTTTTCGCGCGGCCCGGAAATCATCCGTTTGATGGGGGCGGTCGACCCGGAAAATTTGATAATCATCCGCACCGACAACTGGCTGACCTTTGTGTGGGATACGTGGCGCACAATCCGCCGGTTACGCCGGGAAAAGTTCGATGTGACTATAAATCTGGAAGTATATGCCCGATTCAGTACTATTCTAGGTTACCTGTCCGGGGCCGGCCGACGCGCCGGTTTTTATCGTTTTCATGAAGAAGGGGCCTATCTGGGCGACCTGGTCACCCATAAAGTTATTTATAATCCCCATCGTCATGCGGCGTATGCTTACGTGACTTTGGTGCAAGCGATCACCGAGAATCCGGACCACCAACCTCAGGCGAAAATCAATTTGGACCAAGTCAGCCTGGAATTGCCAAAACTGAAGAGCACTCCCGAAGCTCGACAGGTCATTCGTAAGCTTATCCAGGAGGCTTATCCGGCTCTGAACGACCATCATCGGATTGTCCTGCTTAACCCCAATGCCAGCGATATGGTGGCCGCGCGCAGATGGCCGGAGGAATATTTCCTGGAGCTAGGTCGCGGGCTCCTGGCCGATAGCCGGACCCTGATCGTCTTTACCGGAGCCAAGGACGAAAGAACCAAAACAGAAACCCTGACTAGGCTCTTGGGGTCTGACCGGGTTATAAACCTGGCCGGTCGAACCACTTTGGCTCAATTGATCGACTTGTATAACTTCAGCCGACTTCTGGTGACCAACGATTCAGGGCCGGCTCATTTTGCTTCCCTGACCGATCTGCCGGTCCTGGTGCTTTTCGGCCCGGAAACCCCGATTATCTTCGGTCCCTTATCGAATAAGGCCGAACCTCTATATCTGGGATTGGCTTGTTCTCCCTGCGTCTCGCCGTATAACCAGAAGAAATCCCCATGTCGAGACAACCTTTGTCTAAAAGGAATCCATCCCCGGGTTGTCCTGGCCAAGGCTAGGCGCATACTGGAAATGGATTCCAAGGATGAAAGCTAATCCAGGTATTTTTTTATCGCCTGTATCGCTTCTTCCCAAGTCAACATCTCCGCGGCGTCACCGGCCCGTAATTTTAATTCCACCTTTTTTTCCGTCGCGGTCCGTTTGCTCATGGCCAGTCGGACGGGCAGACCCAGCAAGTCCGCGTCACCGAACTTTTCGCCGGCTCGAGCGTCCCGGTCGTCGAACAATGTTTCCAGCCCTTCTTCTTGAAGCTTTCGATACAATTCTTCCGCCAGGTTCCGGACCTCTTCCTTTTCCAAATTAAGACCGACCAGATGGACGAGAAACGGGGCGATGGGGGTAGGCCATAAAATCCCGTTCCGGTCATGATGCTGTTCCACGACCGCGGCGATCATTTTCGTTAAATCCAGTCCACAGCGACTTAAAAACACTGGTCGGGTCTTGCCGTCGGCATCGAGATATGTGCAATTGAATTTATCGGAGTATCGCGACCTGCTTTGAATTAGTTGTCCGATTTTCATTCCCTGGACTTCAGTAAGAAGACCGTCATGGCATCGGGGACATCCCTGATCCGGACGGGCCAGCTTGAAATCTCCGAAGATAGGGCGAGGGAAGTCTCGGCCAAAGTTGGCATTGATGTAATGGTAATCGGTCCGATTGGCGCCGCATTCGAAATTGACTCGGTTGTTGGTGTAATGATCCGCCAGGACGGTGACATCTTTCGGTAAATTAATCGGGCCGGCATAACCGACCTCCGCATCCGTCAATTCTTTGATAACGTCCGGTGCGGCCAGGGTCAAGGTGTAACACTTCAGGAAAGCCTTGACCTTAGCCTCATTGACGTCGCAATCCCCACGAACCATGACGGCGACCACTTTCTCATCGGCCTGAAATATAAGGGTTTTGGTTGTAACCCAGACCGGAATTTTCAGGAATTCAGCCAAGGCGTCCACTCCGATCAGCCCGGGTCCATAAACCGCTTTCAAGGTTTTCATGCCTTGATCATGGGGGTATACCGGCAATTTGGACTCGGCTTTTTCAATGGTCGCGGTGTAGCCGCAAGCCTCGCAAAGCAATAGCCGATCTTCTCCGTCGGCGGTAATGGCCACCAAATCCAGTCCCCGGCCGCCGTCTTCGTCCGAAGCCAGGCTTTCCGCCCAAACCTGTTTCAACTCCAACCCCTGGCCGATATGGTGGACGGTCGCCTTGATCAACCGGCAAAAATCTTCCGGGTCGACATCATATGCTTCAAAACCATAAGCTTCGCAAACCGTCGATTCCCTGGGGCGGATCAGTCCAAATCTGGGCCGGATGTCATCGTAGTATTGGGGACGAATCTGATAAACCAATTTTGATAATTGTTTATAGGAGTTGATTTCCCGGCGCATAATTTCGGACAACGCTTCCTCGGCGCCTAAACCAAGGCACAAGTAGCTGCCGCGTCGATCGCGAAAGGAGAACATCGAACCGTCGATGTCGGTATAGGGGGCCCAGCGCTGGGATTCAGTCCATAATTCCTTGGGCTGTAAAACCGGAATCGAGAGCTCCACCCCATCGGCTTGATTCATTTTGGCTCTGGCCATACCGATCAGTTTATTCAAGGTCCGGACAAACAAGGGCATGCAGGCGTAGAGCCCGGCGGATACCTGTTTGATGTAACCGCCCCGGAGGAGCAAGCGGTGAGAAGCGGTCTGGGCTTCCTTGGGGTCATCCTTGCATGTTTTGCCGATGTTGCGTGATAGTTTCATGATCATGGGCTCCATAATGAATAATAGTTTTTCCGCCAAACTGTCCGGCATTATAAACCAGAAAATATTCAAGGGCAAAAAAGGATTTTGGTCATGGAACGTTCATGTATTAGAATAAATATAATTCTGGTTGTTAACGCCATGTATTGCTGGCGCTGGGGCTGATGTGGCGGTAATAATCTCCGAAAGCGGATTTGGCCGAAAAATCGTGCGGCGGAGGGAAATAAAAACTTGATGTTTATGATCTTCCGGGCTTGCGTCCCGTGGTGACCTATGGTAAAAATAAAGAGAAATGTACTTAATTATGGAGCTTATCCGGAAAAAGGAGGATTCGTACTATGATGACGCTAGTCGGAGGCATTGTTGCCTTGATCCTTGGCGTGATAGGTCTGTTTGTCTGGTGGGACCCGTTCCTCAGATTGTTGCAGGCGGGTATTCCATTGGTCCTGATTTTAGGAGGGGCTTTAGCTACCTATTTAGGGATTGAGGAATGGAAGGACAGCAAGAGTCTAGCTGAACCCGGTCTCCGCGCGCCAGATCCGGAAGTCGAAAGATATAAAGCCGAGGCGGAAAAATATAAATCAGAATTAGAAGCGCTTAAAGGCGCTCAGCCCACAGGTGGAGCTGAAAAGCCGAGCGCGGCGGAATAATTTTTTAAAAAAAATAGTTGGATTGAAAATGAGGGCTGGAAAGCCGATCTTTCATGGGCCCCAAGGCGGCCAACAATGTCACCTTGGGGCATTTTGCTTCTAAAGCTCTCTATCCACTGATAAACCGGTTATAAATCAATCGCGCCCCACAGGGCCATCGGACCGAACAAACCAGCCACTCCACCGACCACTCCACCCCAAAAACCTTCCACAAAATAGCCGATGACTCCTCCTATGATCCCTAGAGCCACATGACCTATTATCCGAGCGGTGCTCATGGCAAAACCTTTAATCTCCTTGGCCCGACCACTATTTTTTGCAGCCAGTCCACGGTAGTGAGGCCGAAATGGCTTTGATTTCGGCTAATGTCGTCTTGATCTGTTAAACCGGCCGGACCAGACCGACTTCCCCGGCTTCCACAAGTTCCATTTGTCCGCTATCGGTTCTTTCAATCACCAGGCGGCCGTCATGATCAACGCTAACGGCTCGACCTTCAATAACCTTGGGACCTTGAGCGACTCGAACGTCGGCGCCGATGGTGATACAAGCCTGCCGATAGCGCGACATAATTTCCTCTCGAGAGTTTTCTTTCAATAATAAGTAGTAATATTCCAGCTTTTCCAGTATGGCGGCGAGAAGATCAATTCGTTCCCAGGTTTTTCCGGTGGCGATCAATAACGACCCGGCTGTATCCCTTAATTCCAGAGGGATGTCTTCGGCGGTCAGGTTGACGTTAAGACCTATCCCCAAAACCACAAAACGCGGCGGTCGGGTCCCCGAATCGAGTTCCGCCAATAAGCCGGCCATTTTCTTACCATTGATAAGGAGGTCGTTCGGCCACTTGATCTCCGGAAAATAACCGGTCACTTGACGGATCGCTTCGGCAACGCTCAACCCGGCGACCAACGTTATCAGGGAGGGGCGATTTAAGGGATAGGGTTGAAGGATCAGGGAAAAAGACAGACTGGCTCCCGGTCCGGAATGCCAGGTTCGTCCCCAGCGGCCGCGACCGGCCGACTGGGATTCGGCCCAGACCAGCGTGCCCTCGGGAAAATTATCCAAGGCCAGATCCATAGCTCTCGTATTCGTTGAGGCGATGAGTTGATGGTGCTCCAGACGGCCTTGCCCGAGAACTTTAGTCCGGAGAAGATTGGTCAGCTCATTCAAAATTGATGGTGGAACTACGGACATGTTATTTGCAGCACCCTTTGGACAATCACTGCGCTATACGAATTTTCTGGCCGATGGCCAGATGGTTCCAATCAATAGCATTTAGTTTTTTCAATGTTTCCGCGGGCACACCGGTTTGAAGCGCTATCTTGTTCAAGGTATCTCCAGGGCGGGCGGTGAAAAATTTCGCGGCCGAAACGGGTTGGGAACCGCCGGTCGAAATCCCCTCCTGACCTGAAGCTTCGGAACTCCCGGTGGGCGCCGGCGCGGTGGAAGTAGCGGCCTGATTCAGATAAGAAACCATTTTTTGGCCTAATCCGGCGGGAACGTTAAGGGTGTAAGCTCCTCTGGGTAGATACCGGCCCAAGATTTCCGGATTGAGTTCCTTTAAAGCCTTATAGTCCAGCCCCAAGGCTTTGGCGACATTAGTGAAGTGTATTTCCCGGTAAAGATTTACCGGAACGACATCGATTTTATACGGCTGGTAAGCACGCTCCTTGGGCAAATAGTACCCGTATTTGGTCGGGTTTTCCATGATAATCTTGATAGCGGCGATGCGATACACATATCGTTCGGTTTCATTCGGCAACTTTAAACGGAAGTAGTCAGCCACTCCCTGTTCTTGAATCTCTTTGTTCACGCAGCCTTCTCCACAATTGTACGCCGCCATGGCCAGAGTCCATTTCCCGAACATTTGTTTAAGCATTTTCAAATAGCGGATTGCTGATTCGGTGGAACGCTCGAAGTTGAGCCGTTCATCGAATTCGTTATCCAAGCGCAGACCATATCGGGTGCCGGTGAAAGACATGAATTGCCAGGTTCCGGTGGCTCTGGCTGGGGA